>JBKCCA010000226.1:0-1509 GCA_046305595.1 bacterium | reverse complement strand
TAATTATGCATTCTTAACTTTAAATAATAATGCAAATAATAGATGCAATAGAGGGGTTAATCAATTAGAGGTTATTGATATAAAAGACATGAAGAAACCAGTTCTTCAAAAAGTATATTCGATGAACTCTCCACGTGGCTTGGGTATTGACGGTAATTTATTGTTTGTATGCGATAATAAATTCAAGGTATATGATCGTTCAAATGTTGATTCTCTGCAACTTATCTCTGAATTTAATGTATTCGCAAACGATGTAATACCCTATAATGGTAAATTGTTTTTAACATCATCTTCAGGTTTTTACCAATATAATTATTCAAATAATTCATTGAATTTGATGAGTACGATACTTATCGGACAATAAAATTTGTATTTTTGAGAACCCCTTTTAGAGGGGTTTTTTATTTATTGCAAATTTATTCATGAGTACAGCAAAGACCTATTTATCAACAGAAGCAGAAGCAAAGTGGTACCCTTATTGGATCGAAAAAGGATTTTTTAAATCTGTACCCGATGATCGTGAGCCCTATACTATTGTAATTCCTCCGCCAAATGTGACGGGTGTTTTACACATGGGACATATGCTAAACAATACCATTCAAGATGTATTGATACGTAGAGCACGTATGTTGGGTAAAAATGCTCTTTGGGTACCAGGTACTGACCATGCCTCTATTGCGACTGAAGCGAAAGTGGTTGCCATGCTTAAAGAAAAAGGCATTGACAAAAAAGCAATAGGCAGAGAAAAATTTCTTGAGTACGCTTATGAGTGGAAAGATAAATATGGTGGTATCATTCTAAAGCAATTACGTCATTTAGGTGCTTCATGTGATTGGGATCGTACGGCTTTTACGATGGACCCTGCCATGTCGGAAGCAGTAATAGATACCTTTATTCATTTATATAACGAGGGATTAGTTTATCGTGGAATACGTATGGTAAATTGGGACCCTAAAGGCTTAACAGCAGTATCAGATGAAGAGGTAATACGTAAAGAAGTAAATCAGAAATTATATTACATCAAATATAAATTGGTTGATAGTGATGAGCATGTAATGATTGCCACTACTAGACCAGAAACCATCATGGCAGATACTGCCGTTTGCGTAAATCCGAATGATGAACGATACAAACATCTACATGGTAAAAAAGTATTAGTGCCTTTAATCAATCGTGAGATTTCAATTATTACAGATGAATATGTTACGATGGATTTTGGTACGGGATGTTTGAAGGTAACACCAGCTCACGATTTAAATGACTACGAATTAGGTATCAAACATAAATTAAAAGTTATTGATATTTTAAATGATGATGGTACTTTAAATGAGAAGGCTGAAATATTAATTGGCGAAGATAGATTCATAGCGAGAAAGAAAATTGCAGTATTATTAGAAGAAGCAAATCAATTAGAGAAAGTAGAAGAATATAAATCGCAAGTTGGTTTTTCTGAAAGAACAGATGCAGTCATAGAACCTAAGTTATCTTTACAATGGTTCGTTAGAATGG
>JBKCCA010000225.1:0-3208 GCA_046305595.1 bacterium | reverse complement strand
ATGTTAACCTAGTACTATAATTTAATGGAATAATAAGGCAATTGTTTGCAGAATATTAAGATTTTCTTAAGATTTTATCATAAAAAAAGGGCCAATTTAAATTGGCCCTTTTTCTTTATTTTAATTTCATCACCTTTTTGGTGATTGATTTTTGTTCACTATTAATTCTTAAGAAGTAAACACCATTACTCAATTCATTCATGTTGATTTCAGTTTGATAAGTTAAATCAGTTTTATCAAAAGATTTACTGTAAACTACCATACCAATTTCATTCATCAATGTTAATTCAGTTTTACCAGTGTATTCATCTTCAATGAATATATTTAATTGATCGTTCGCAGGGTTCGGATAAATGTTTAACACATTTAAGTTTAATTCATTTTCGATACCTACAAAGAAAGGAACTACTAATTCATTTGAAACATCAGAAAAGCCTAATGCATTTTGGCATTTCACTCTGAAATAATATGTATTACCAGCAACTAAATTAGTTGAAATATATTGAGTTGCACTAGCACCTAAATTACCTACGATTGAATAATTTGTATTGTTATTATCAGATCTCTCTACTTTATATGCAGTTTCATTCGTTGCATTGTCTGTCCAGCGAATAGTCGCACCTGCTGAACTCACAGAAACCAATTGTAGATTACTTGGTGTAGCTGGTAAACCACTTGTAGTAAATCTAATGATAGGTGAAAAACCTGCAATACCACAATCGTTAGCTGCTGCTACTCTTGCAAATATTTTAGTGTATTGCAACATGCCACCAGGAACTACAAAAGAAGTTGCACCTTTTACAAGTGTATCTAAATAGATCGTAGTAAAGTTTGTATCAGTAGATAATTCTAATTGATAAGCTGTTGCATTTGTTACAGCAGACCAAGTGATTGCAATAAATGGAGTAACGTTAATTTGTCCGTTGTTCGGCACAGAAATACCAGATAAAGCAGTCAATGGTGTTGAAGCAATAAAAGATAATGGTGTGTTTTTAAATTTAACACCATCGTTAACATTTAAAGTAAAATTCTTAGCACCAGCAGTTACTGCACCTAAATTTACTATCAATTGAACAGTATCATTTACTGTCATCGGATTCTTAGTGAATTTAGCAGAAACACCAGCAGGTAAAGTACCAGTAGATAAATTTACATTACCACTGAAACCTCCAATAGGGTTAAGAGAGATAGTGTAAACTGCTGAATCTGGACTACAAATAGGTCTGTTAACTTGAGGAATAGCATTAACTGAGAAGTCAGCACCTGTTGCATTAAGAATTCTAATTTGTGCATTGTTAATATCAAAGAAAATATTTCCTAAGGCTTCAACTTTAATTCTTGCAGTATTTGAAGTTTGATTCGGGATGTCTAATAATTCATTACCATCGTTTAATGTTGAATCTGCTAAAACGATTGGGAAAGTTAAGCCATTGTCTAATGAAAGAGAGATACGAACGTGTGTACAGTTGATCGGACTTAAATTAGTATTAGCAACATTCCATAAGATTGTTTCTTTAGAACCAGCGATGATAGTATCAGTAGTGTTGAACATAGCAACGTTAAACGGACCAGCAGCAGCAGTTACACTGATGCTCATCTGATCATAGCCAGTAGCACCAGCCATTGCTTGATTGTCTCTTACTGTTAATCTGAAGTTCATGTTTCTGGTGTAGTTAGGTAAACGCTCACCTTTTACAGCAGCACCAGTTAAAATATCATTCAACTTCGGAAAAATTCTTTGTCCGTCGTTTACCGGCGGATAAAATCTAAATAATGGTGAGTTACCTACAGTAGATGCAGGGGCACCAGCCGGACCTAAGTCCATTTGCTCCCATGCGTAAGTTAATGAAGTATTACCATCGGGGTCAGTAGCAGTACCATTTAATACAAATGGAGTGCTAATTGGAATAGTATAATTTGCACCTGCATCAACAACTGGTGGGTTGTTGACAGTTTGAGTAACAACTGGGCATGTATTTGTATTAATAAATGCATTGATTTGATCAATACTTGCTGTGTGAAAAAATGGATCAGAGTTAGGGCGAATATCATCAGCACCACAAATACCAGCATAAGCCATTATAGTAGTTCCACTACCTGGCTCATATGCAGTACCTGCACTTCTATTACCACCACCACATGAACCGGTTTGTGAATTAAAAGTATGCGTAGCATCAAATTGATGTCCGACTTCATGCGCCACATAATCTATATCAAAAGCATCACCTACAGGGTTTGGTGAACCCGTTACACCTCTAGCTTTATTACCACTTGAACATACAACACCTAAGCCAGCAATACCACCACCACCAGTACTAAATACGTGTCCGATGTCGTAATTCGCAGAACCAATACGTGCTGTTACTGTCGTTTGGTTTTGACCAAGCATAGTAGCACCATCAGAATTATTATAAGGGTCAGAACCACCTAATAAAAAAATCAAAGTATCATTATTAGCAACTAACACCATCGTAACAGCTACATCTAATTCATAAACAGAGTTAACTCTATTTACGGATGTTACCATTTTAGAAAGCACTTGTGATTTAGTAGGCGAGCTTGTGCTTGTAGAAGCCACAGCGTATTCACCAGTACAAGCTAATGCTAATCTATAAGTTCTGAATTTTACAGCTGCTGCACTTTTATTAGCAGAAAGCTGTGACATTCTTTGTTCTCTTAAAGAAATAGATTCTGGAGTATCTTCAGTATAACAAGTGAAAGAATTATCAGCTTGTAAATCTCTACTATAATAAACGATGTAATTTTCTTTTGTGAAATTATTTAAAGGATCGATGAAGTATCTACCTTCAGAACTCATCACCATTGCATTAAATCCGAAATCACCAATATCAATTTTCACTACAGAACCTGGTTGATCTAAACTAGTACCAGTAAAGGTTTTGATATGAGGATATTTATTAGCAAGCGCAGCTTCCATTACTGGAGTTTCTCTAATAACAAATCGCTCAGAAGAACCATTTGGCATTGGCAAAACTATTTCGTTTGCATTTGCAGATTTATTAATGGGCAAAGCTGTAGGTAGTAAATATGCTGATCCAGAATTTATGTCAGGTTTAGTTGATGGAGCCAAATCAATATTAACCCCAGGAGCTTTAGATTCTTATGCAAAAAGAATTGAGTTAGCTCATAGATATGGAATATCCTATAATACATTCTCTGGTAAGCTTTCTGGTGATATAGATGGAGC
>JBKCCA010000224.1:0-3311 GCA_046305595.1 bacterium | reverse complement strand
TTAATGGAATGATATCACCAGCCATATTAAGTGAAAATGCCTATTTAAACGGCTTAAATCAATTAGATACGAATGAGTTCATCACCAACAATAACTTCGAAAGTTCAAAACAAAAACAAGCTTCAATGAATGAACCTGAAGATATTGTATCGTGTTGTTTTAATGATATAGTAGCGATTGCTCAAATATTATTAAGATTTAAGAACTTAGGCAGTGTTTCTACCGAAAATATTTATTATGTTTAAGCTAATTAGTTTGGCTTAAATAATGACTATTCTATCTATTAATAATCTTTCACTTAGCTTTAAAAATGATCAAGGTATACATAAAGCTTTAAAACCAATAAGCTTTACTATTAAACGTGGTCAGGTTTGTGGTATAGTCGGTGAGTCAGGGTCAGGTAAATCAATAACTTCTTTAGCAATTATGGGCCTGCTCTCTAAAAATGCAATTATTGAAGGCGAAATAATCTACTATGATCAAAACCAAACTATAAATTTACTTAGCCTTTCTGATAATGAATTACGATCATACCGAGGAAATAAATTCGCTATGATTTTTCAAGAACCCATGACTTCGCTTAATCCTGTAATGAAGTGTGGCGAACAAGTTCTTGAAGCTATTCTTAATAATCAAAATATTTCTGAGTATGATGCTAAACAAAAAGTAATTGCATTATTCAATGAAGTTCAACTACCTAGACCTGAAAAAATTTATAATGCTTATCCGCATGAGATATCAGGCGGACAAAAGCAAAGGGTAATGATAGCCATGGCATTAAGCTCAAATCCAGAATTGTTAATCGCTGATGAGCCTACAACTGCATTAGATGTTACCGTACAAAAAAATATTATTGAATTGCTCAAGAAAATAAAAAATGAGAGAGCAATGTCGATGATATTTATATCACATGATTTAGGCTTAGTAGCTGAGATTGCAGATGAAGTATTAGTGATGAATAAAGGTGAGTTAGTAGAACAAAATACTTCTGTTGAAATTTTTAGACATCCGAAGAATAATTATACCAAAGGATTAATAGCATGTAAGCCCAATATTCATCAACAAATGAAACGATTATTAACAATCAATGATTTTGTTAATGAAGAAACACCAATTGCTGAAATATTAAACAAGCAAACTTTAAGTGAATCAGAAATACTTTCGAGAAGAAAAAGCATTGAAAATTCTGAAGTAATTTTAGAAGTAAAAAACCTTTCTAAATATTATAACATCAACACAGGATTGTTTACTGTTTCGAAAGATAAAGTTTATGCAGTAAATGATGTAAGCTTTAAGATATACAAGGGTGAAACATTAGGATTAGTAGGAGAGTCGGGTTGTGGTAAAACTACTTTAGGTAGAAGTATACTTAGATTAATAGAGCCTGATGAAGGTGAAATATTATTTAAATCAGATAATATATTAAAATATAATACAAAAGAATTAAGAGCTATACGATCTAAAATTCAAATCATATTTCAAGATCCGTATTCTTCTTTGAATCCGAAGATGACCATCGGACAAGCCTTAATGGAGCCGATGATGATACATAAAATCGGGAAAACGGAAATTAATAGGAAAAAAATTGTCTTAGATACTTTAGAGAATGTGGGATTGTTACCAGAGCATTTTAACAGGTATCCGCATGAGTTTTCGGGCGGACAAAGACAAAGGATATGTATCGCTAGAACATTGGTTTTGCAGCCAGAGTTAATTATATGTGATGAATCGGTATCAGCATTAGATGTATCGGTACAGGCACAAGTGTTAAATTTGTTAGCTGATTTGAGAGATAAATTTTCGTTGACCTATTTATTTATATCACATGATTTATCAGTAATTAAACATATTTCAGATCGTATAATGGTGATGCAAAAAGGTAAAATCGTAGAAAGTGGTTATCCTGATTTGGTCTATGCAAATCCTCAACAAGAGTATACAAAAGAATTAATAGCATCAATTCCGGATTGGAATTAACAAACAATTATGACAAAGAAGAAAAACTTAGCAATAAAAAATATACTTACACAATTAGTGCAAGAAGTCTTTACTAAGAATATGACTCAAGCATTTAATTACAAGCAAGTATCAGCTAAATTGAGTATCGACGACAATGATACTCGACAAATAATACATGAAATTATATTAGAAATTTTAGAAAAAGGAATTATAGACGAAGTTGAAAAAGGTAAATATCAATTAAAAGCTAAACCAAACCATGTAGAGGGAGTAATTGACATGGCTCAAAGTGGTTCAGCATATTTGATAGTAGAGGGGATGGAAGAAGATATTTTTATTGCACCACGAAAGCTACGCAATGCATTACACGGTGATAAAGTAAAAGTGTTTGTTTATGCAACTAGAAATGGCAAGAATTTAGAAGGAGAAGTATTAGAAATTATCAACAGAGCTAAAACAGAATTTACAGGTACCATTCAAATGTTACCAAAATTTGCTTTCTTGATACCTGATAATCGTAAAATGTTGCACGACATTTTTATTCCTCTTGACCATTTAAATGGTGCCAAAGACGGAGAGAAAGCAGTTGCTAAAATTACAGACTGGCCTATATCAGCAAAGAATCCGATAGGCGAAATTACTGCAGTACTTGGTGAACAAGGATTGAATGCCACAGAGATGAATGCAGTATTGGCAGAATACGGTTTCCCACTTGAATTTCCGAAGACAGTAGAAAAAGAATGTGATGCCATATCTACTAGCATCCATCCGAATGAAATAAAAAACAGAAGAGATTTTAGAGATACTCTAACATTTACAATTGACCCTTTTGATGCTAAAGATTTTGATGATGCAATATCTTTTAAAAGAATTGATCAAAACACATTTGAAATTGGAGTACACATTGCAGATGTTTCACATTATGTACAACCTAATACTGCATTAGATCTTGAAGCTTTGAACAGAGGTACATCAGTATATCTAGTTGGTAAGGTTATACCCATGTTACCAGAGAAACTATCAAACGAATTATGTTCACTAAGACCTAATGAAGATAAACTTACATTCTCTGCGGTCTTTAAAATGGATTTGAAGGGTAATGTTTTAGAAGAATGGTTTGGTAGAACGATTATACATTCAATAAGAAGATTTACCTATGAAGAAGTTTGGGAAATATTGCAAACCGGACAAGGTGATTATACAGAAGAGCTGACTATTTTAAATACTATAGCTTATAAATTAAGAGATGCTCGATTTAAAAATGGGGCAATTAATTTTGAAACTACAGAGGTTAAATTTAAACTCGATGATAACGGCAAACCTATTGGTGTTTATGTAAAAGAACGTAATGA
>JBKCCA010000223.1:0-3236 GCA_046305595.1 bacterium | reverse complement strand
CTAATTTTATCTAATATAATTATTTAGAAATATTATCAGACTCTACAAGGTTCTTAAAATTATTTAATGTTTTAAGATCTTGTTCTTTAAAATCTGATTCTAAAAAAATGAAAAGGGAACTTAGAAACCAATTTTTAGCTTCTACTGAATTGATACTCTTTATTTCAGTGGTATAAGGAGCAGTTTCTTTAAATTGAAATTGCACATTGTTAGTAAGAACTTCGTTATTTAAAGTAAATGAATACAACTCATTTGTTTTTACTTCATTTACGATTTCTGTAATTGTATAAATTTGTCCGGCTTCTTCTAAATACATTTTAAACTCAGAACCAGCTTGCAAATCTTCTCCTTTTAAGTATTCAATTTTTTTAAGTTCGGGCATCCAATCATATATCAAGGTATCATCAGAAAATACTTTCCAGCATTTATCAATCGAGCGATTAACTACAATAGTATTTTCGTATTGAGTCTTCGGAATGAAAACACCTATTAGAAAAAAGCTAAAAATACAAAAGGCGATAAAGCCTAGTACATAAAATAATACTCTCATAAAAAATAGCTACACTTTTCTACCCTTCATTGTGCTCTTCTTTACCTTTACTTTTGTATCTGAGCTTCTCTTAATTTTCAATCTTGCTCTTACTCCATCTGATGTTACATAATAACTGGTACCATTATAAGATACAGTACCAAAGTTGTTTTTATCAACGGATAATGGAGCTAGTACATAAGCATTTTTAGAAGTACCACCACGTGGGAATGCGAATACTAAATTTTTATTATTTCCTTCTTCGAATGAAACAGAAATTCTATCAGCTGATACTTGAGTACAAATACCTGGAGTACCCTTTTTTAATCTGATGATATGTACTTGTTTCCCGTTTTCGGTAATAACAGCACCTGAGCTAACTTTTGTTTCAGAACTAGTGAGTACACGTCTTAATTCAACATCACGATCTACATAGTATTGTAGTTTAGTGAGTGGAATATTGTTGGCGGTGATTCTATTTCTTACATCCGTATTAAATAAAGTTTTGCGTGCGCAAGAACTTAATGAAAATGCAAAAATGATTAGCGAGTAAATTAATGTTTTTTTCATGTATTATTTTTTGAGTGCAATTCTAAATAAAATGACGCCCATTAACAAGAAGAATAATGCGCCTAAAATATTATAGCCATCAGCACCAATTGCTGCAGTGATACCATGCTCTGCATTCACTTTTTTAAGTGCGCTCGAGATGTTATCATTGACCGACAATATAGCAACAATTACACCAGCTAATGCACCACCAGCAACTAAGCCTGTAGCATATAAACTACCTTTACCTAGTTCTTCATCTTCTTGATCTTCGCCTTTTTTCTCTTTTCTCCATTCAACAATTTTCTTCACTACACCACCAGCAAAAATAGGTAGGGTAGTAGATAATGGAAGATATGCACCTACAGCAAACGATAATGATTTAACGCCACATAGTTCCATAGTAATGGCCATAAATACACCGACTAACACAAATTGCCAATCTAGGTTAAATGATAAAATACCTTTGATTAATGTTGCCATTAATGTTCCTTGAGGAGCAGGGTAAGCATCAGTGCCTATAGCATGTGTAATACCTTGACTTAACATTTCTTGAGTAGGGGTATCTAGTATTTTTACAGTAAGTCCGATGAATATTGATGAAACAATTGCACCAATAAATAAAGCTATTTGCTGATAGCGGGGAGTCGCACCTACGATGTATCCTGATTTTAAATCTTGTGATGTAGCACCTGCATTTGCTGCTGCAATACAAATCATACCTCCAACTACTAGTGCCATTGGCTCGTATACCTTGCCTGTCCAGCCAATTGCTATAAACACCAAACAAGTACCCATCAAAGTTGCAATGGTCATACCAGATACTGGTGAATTTGATGAACCAATTAATCCGACAATTCTAGATGCTACTGTCACGAAAAATGCTCCGAATATTACGACTAGTACGCCTAGAATTAATTTACTGAATACACCATCACCTGGTATTTGAGGTAAAAATGCCATTAATAATATTAATCCGATGCTACCAAATAAAACAACTTTTATATCTAAGTCTCTTTCTGTTCTTTTTACTGCAACTTTATTTTCTTTATCGGCACCTACTGAATTAATAGATCCTTTAAAAGCTGATATGATGGTAGGTATTGTTTTTATTAAAGTAATGAAACCACCAGCAGCTACTGCACCTGCGCCGATCTGACGTATGTATGCTCTATAAATAGCACCTGGCATATTAGCAAATGTTTTGGTGATAGGGTCCCAGCCATCCGGACCTCCAGCAACGTTTATATCTTTTAAGTAACCTAATTTTGCTAATTGCATAGCGATACTTTCAGCAGGCACGACTGATGCTAATAATGGTATTAATCCTAACCACGATATTACACCACCTGCTACCAATACACCTGCAATTTTGAATCCGATGATATAACCCACACCCATGTATTCTGGAGTGATTTCACCACCAACGGTAGCAGAAGGGAAAAATCTATTAGTTTGTTTCGTAACAAATGCTGGAGCTTCAGCGATCACGTGAAATACTTTTTGCAACATCGCATACGCAAGTGCAAATCCTAATCCTAAGAATGCTGTCTTCGCAAAATCGCCACCTTTTTCACCGGCTTTTAATACTGATGCACAGGCAGTACCTTCAGGGTAAGGAAGTGTATCATGTTCTTTTACGATGAGTGCTTTACGTAGCGGAATCATCATCAAGGTTCCTAAAATTCCGCCGAAGATTGCTAATGTTAATATGGTCATATAACCAAAATACATTTCACCTGTACTCACTCCATTTTCATTCGCAGATAGAAAAAGAAATCCCGGTAAGGTAAATACAACACCTGCTGCTATTGATTCACCAGCAGAGCCAGTAGTTTGAATTATATTATTTTCTAGGATGGTAGTTTTAAAAAACTTACGACCTAAGGTGATAGCTATAACTGCAATCGGAATTGAAGCAGATACTGTAAGTCCGGCTTTCAACGCTAAATAAACTGTCGCAGCACCGAAGATAATGCCGAAGATACATCCGAGTAAAATCGACTTAAGTGTGAATTCTGCCATTTGAGAATCGTCAGAGACGAATGGCTTGAACGTATTTTTATCCATCTTGTAAGTTTTTCTAACATACAAGATAGAAAATTTAATCAAAAAAAATGCCTCTAAATTTAGAGGCATTTTTTTTGATTAAATTTTA
>JBKCCA010000222.1:0-1370 GCA_046305595.1 bacterium | reverse complement strand
GGTAATGATGGCTTAGTTTCTAATTTTAGTTTAGTGATGGGAATAGCGGGGGCATCGAGCGGACAAAAAGAAGTTTTACTTACAGGTTTAGCCGGCTTATTAGCAGGTGCTTTATCGATGTCTTTGGGTGAATGGATTTCGGTAAAAAGCTCTCAAGAACTTTTTGAAAATCAAATGGAACTTGAAAAAGATGAACTCGAAAACAATCCAGATGGTGAAGAAAAAGAATTAGCCCTCATCTACATGTCTAAAGGAATCTCTGAACAAGAGTCAGCAAGAATGGCATCAGAAATTATGAAAGATAAAGACAAAGCTCATGAAGTATTAGTTAAAGAGGAGTTAGGCATAAATGCTGAAGACTTAAAAGGTTCAGCGATGGAAGCAGCAATAACTTCATTTATACTTTTTGCTGTGGGTGCTATTATTCCGGTTATCCCTTTCTTTTTTATCGGAGGGAATAATGCAATAATGATAAGTGCAGCATTCAGTACTATTGGTTTATTTATAATTGGTGCAGCCATTACTTTATTTACTGGAAAAAATGTTTGGAATTCAGGATTAAGACAAGTCTTGTTCGGACTTTCTGCAGCAGCTATAACTTTTATGATAGGAAAATTAATTGGGGTAAGTATTATCGGATAGTTGTAATCTAAATATATATCTTCGTATATTTAATATTCTAAATTTACCGCATCACCCATTTACAAACGATATAGATGAAAAACAAGAGCTTATTAAATCAAATATTAGCATTTCTAGCATTAGTATTATTTAATGCATGCGAGACAATTCCAGAAGGTGCTAAAGCAGTAAAACCATTTGAAGTAAATAAATACTTAGGCACTTGGTATGAAATTGCTCGAATGGATTTTAAGTTTGAACGTGATTTGAAAAATGTAACAGCTACTTATAGCCTTAATGAGGATGGTACTATTAAAGTACTAAACCAAGGCTTTAATATTAATACGAATGAACGTAAACAAGCAACAGGTAAAGCGAAATTTGTAGACCTAAATGATGAAGCGAAGTTGAAGGTTTCATTCTTCGGACCATTCTATGCTGGGTATAATGTAGTAGCATTAGATGCTGAGTATAAATACGCATTAATTGCCGGACAAAGTCTTGAATATTTATGGATCTTATCTAGAGAAAAAACTATACCTGATAGTATCAAAACAGAATATCTAAAGATTGCAGAAGGTATTGGCTACAAAACATCAGAACTCATCTGGGTGATTCAAGAGTAGTTATAAATTGCTCTTGGTTTACGCGCGCATACTCATCTACAGGTATTTCAAAAGTTTGAAAGTTTTTCAATCTTTCAATTATTGCTTTTTGTTCCACAGCGGAATGAACCACAGTTTTATTAT
>JBKCCA010000221.1:0-1677 GCA_046305595.1 bacterium | reverse complement strand
GGTATTTTATATTTACAAAAATGGATTGAAAACTTAATATATATTAAGAATAAATATTTAGAGCAAATATGGGTATTAACTTCAGTTTCAATAGCTGCACAATTATTCACATTACCTTTGTGTTTATATTACTTCCATCAGTTTCCGAACTATTTTATACCAGCAAATATGATTGCAATACCATTATCAAGTATTGCTTTGTATACTACAATCCTAAGTTTAATAGTAAGTCCGGTTAAATGGCTAGTTACTATTTGTGATTATATTTTAAAATGGTGCATATTCATTATGAATGAAGCATTGAATAAGATTTCTGAACTACCTTATTCAGTAACTGAAAATATCTATATCAATACATTTGAATCAATTATACTTAGCATATATATATTACTTTTTATTCTATTGTTTGTACATAAATATAGGTCGGTATTAAAGTATATTTTTTTACTGATGATTATACATTTCTTATACGTAGAATACAATAACTCTATTGACATCCGAAGAAATTATATTAGTTATTATAATGAAATACCTATTTATACTTATAGAATAAATAATGAACTAAGGCATGTTATACCATCAACGATTAATGTAAATAGGTTGAATAAGTTTATAAATTCATGGAAAAATATTGGACAATTCAATCATAAGATATATCTGTTTAATAAAAATCAATCTGTACAAATAGAGGCAAATAAGCAGAGAATTATGATTGTTGACCGTAAAAATTTAGCAAAAATAAAATCTGAAAAAGTTGATTATTTAATAAGTAATTTATGGTATATAAATCAGAGTATATTGTCGAGAAAAATTATAAGTAATAAAGATATAGCTGCAAAAAATGCGATTAACATCTCAAAAACGGGATTTGTAGTTTTTGAATAAGATTGTAATTTTCATGATTCATTGAAAAATATGACGATAAAGGCTTATTTTTACAGAAACAAATATAAAATATGAGAAGAATATTAATCTTGGCAGTTTTAATGACTGCGATAATCGGCACAAGTACACAAGCACAAAAGAAATCAAAAAATGCTGAGGGTAAAATTGTATACGAAATCACATTAGATGGTGAAGTAGAAGGAATGATGGCAGCGATGTTACCATCAGAAATAGTTATGAAATTTAAAGGATCTAAATGCAGAACAGAGATGGCAACAGCAATGGCTGAGAACATTACTTTATCTGACCAAAAAGATCCGAGTGCTGGTTTAATATTACTAGATGTAATGGGAAGTAAATATGCTATGAAAGTAGACCCAGCAAAGGTTGAAGAGCAAAAGAAAAGCTTACCAGAATTCGAAGTGATAAACACAACAGAGACCAAAGAAATTGCTGGTTTTGCATGTAAGAAAGCCATTATGAAGAATAAATCAAATAATGAGGAGACTTATATTTATTATTCAGAGGAATTGCCATATTTAGAAAATAGCTTAACATCACAATATAAAAACATAAACGGAATGCCATTAGAATTTAACACAAAGTTAAACGGCATAACAATGACGATAAGAGCTAAGTCAATTGAGAAGATAAAAATTGCTGATGTAGAATTCGTAGCATCTTCAGAATATAAATTAGTAACTGAAGAGCAACTAATGAAAGAATTAGGTGGTGGTGCCGAATAATAGAATGAAGCAAGCAAGTTCATTTTTAAAATACATACTATATTGG
>JBKCCA010000220.1:0-4854 GCA_046305595.1 bacterium | reverse complement strand
TTAATTTTATTTCAATTTCATTACTATTAACATTTATTAAAGCATTTGAATTTCTGTAATGTAATGTGAATGAATATGACTTCCATTGGCTAGGCAACATTGGTGATAAACTTAGCTTATCTTTTTTTATTCTTAGTCCGCCGAAACCATTCACCACCGCCATCCAGGTACCTGCCATACTTGTAATATGTAATCCCTCGTGCACTTCCTTATTATAATCATCAAGGTCTAATCGAGATGTTCTTAAATATAAATCATAGGCCTTTTCATCATAGCCTAATTTAGCTGCAAGTACAACATGTATACAGGGTGATAAAGATGATTCATGTACAGTTCTTGGTTCGTAAAAATCAAAATTCCTACGTATAGTATCTACATCAAAATGGTCTTCAAACAAGAAAATTCCTTGTAAGACATCAGCTTGTTTTATAAAACATGAACGTAAAATTCTATCCCATGACCAATGTTGATTAATAGGCCTCTCTGATGGATCTAAATCTTTTACCAATATTTGTTCTTTATCTAAATATGATTCTTGTTGTAAAAAGATATTCAGATTCTCGTCATAAGCATAAAACATATTGTCATTTATATGCTTCCACTTATTTAATTCTACTTTATCGAAATTTGTTTTAGAAACAAATTCATTATAGTAATCTGTTGAATCTTTTTCTAGGTCAACAATAACTTCTGCAGTATATTTTAAACACCAATTGGCGATATAGCTTGTGTACCAATTGTTGTTTATGTTGTTTTCGTATTCATTCGGACCGGTAACACCATGCATCACATATTGAGATTTTGCATTTGACCAATGTACTCGTTGAGCCCAAAATCTAGAGATTGCTAATAACACTTCAGCACCACCTTCTTTTAAATAAGATGCATCGCCTGTGTATAATTGATATTGAAATACTGCAAATGCAATGGCTCCATTACGATGAATTTCTTCAAATGTAATTTCCCATTCATTGTGACACTCTTCACCATTCATCGTAACCATAGGGTAAAGTGCCGCACCATTTTTGAATCCTAATTTCTCAGCATTCTCAATAGCTTTATCTAATTGCTTGTATCTATATTTAAGTAATTGCAATGCAATTGAAGAATCAGATGTTCCTAAATAAAACGGTAAACAATACGCCTCAGTATCCCAATAAGTAGAACCACCGTATTTTTCACCAGTGAAACCCTTCGGACCAATATTTAAACGTGGGTCTCTGCCAGTATAGGTTTGATTTAATTGAAATATATTAAATCGTATACCTTGTTGAGCTGACACATCTCCTTCGATTTTAATGTCTGCCTTACTCCAAACATCTGCCCATGATTCTATGTGTTTAGATCTCAATAAATCATATCCGATTTTATATGCGGATGATGCATTTTTAAATGCTGCATCAAAAACTTCAGCATCATCATAATAAAGATTAGATGTTATGCTTACATACTTTTCAACTGTGTAGGTGCTACCATTTTTCATGGTAGTATTCCATATAGTATTTACTTTCCAATTATTTATCTCTGAACTTAATGCATCTTTTGTTTCAGTACCGTCGACCATAAACTTAGATTTCATTGAAGCAGCAACTTTAAAATCAAGTTTATTAGTTTTTACATGTACGCCTAAAACATCATCAATTTGCTTTTCTTCTACTCTTGTCCAAAATAATTCATCATAATTAGAATCTTTATTTTTCACATGCCCGTCTAAATAATTTGTAAATTTTAAAGTAGCATCTGAAAATGATTTAATAGAGTAACGAATACAAGCAATTTCGTCTGTGTCTCTGCTGATAAATCTCTCGACATCAATTTGAAAATTTTTATTATTGATTTCTACTTGAAACGTTCTTTGCAACAAACCCTCTTTCATATTGAGAGTTCTTTTGAAATTCTTTGCTGAAAGTTTGGCTAAATCTAATTCAACACCATCGATGTTAATATTCATGCCAATCCAGTTAATACTATTTAACACTTTAGCAAAGTATTCTGGATATCCGTTTTTCCACCATCCAACTCTTGTTTTATCTGGATAGTAAACACCTGCAACATATGAACCTTGTAATGATTTGCCAGAGTATGTTTCTTCAAACATTGCTCTCTGCCCCATTTTACCATTACCTATACTAAATATACTCTCAGCTGCTTCATGATATTCAGCATTAAACCCCTCTTCAATTATTTGCCATTCGTTCTGAATAAAATAATTTTTCATTTCTATTATGAATTTTTTAGCTTAACAATTCTAACATTTTAAAATTTATAGATGATAATGAAGCGTACACTTTATCTGCCTCTATTAACACTTCAGGTTCTCCTATGCCTATTGCATAAAAACCTCCGGCTTTGGCTGCTTTCACTCCATTCAATGCATCTTCAAAAACAATGCATTCGTGAGGCTCACAATTCAATGCTTTAGCACCTAATAAAAAAACCTCTGGATCAGGTTTTGATCTAGAGGTTTTTGTACCATCAATTATAGCATCAAAGTAATGTTTAATATTTACCCTATCTAAAATCAGTTCTGCATTTTTACTTGCTGAACCTAAAGCTAGTCGTATATTATTACTTTTTAACTCTTGTAATAGTTCTTTAGCATTTGGCAATGTTTCATCTTCATTCATTTGTAATACCAATGCTAAATACTCATTATTCTTTTCCTCTTTCCACTGCTCACGTTGTTCAAAAGTAGAGTCAATATCTCCTTTAGTTAGAATATATTCTAAAGATGCGTCCCTAGATAATCCTTTTAATTGTTCATTATCATGTTCAGAAAACTCAACCCCTAGCTTGTTTGCTAGATTACGCCAAGCAATAAAATGATACTTGGCAGTATCTACTAATACGCCGTCTAAATCAAAAATACAAGCTCTCATTTTAAACTATTTGATTTTGAAATCTATATTTAACATGATAATCTACTAAATTTTTAATAGGCTCTTTTATGATTTTTCGAATATCTATTTCGAATTCTTTTGCAACTTCTTTTAATTCATCTTGAAAATGAAATGCAATTGAACCAACAAAATATACTGGTGTATTTTTATAGTTTTCGTAACAACATACATGGTTCTCAATAAACTCACGCATGCCCTGAAAAATAAATGATTTAATTAATGGATCTTCTTTGAATTTACCAATGAATCTGGTAAAACTAGCTAGGTAAACATTTGCATTTGGCTTTTCATATACACTTTCAAAAATACTCGCTTTTGAAATTGAATATTCTAATTCTAATGCCTCTTCTATATGCTTCGGAAGTTTGTGATATAAATACGCAGCTAATAATTTTTTACCTAAATAACTACCAGAACCTTCGTCACCTAATATATAGGCTAATGCCGGAACTACTTCTTGTACTACTACTCCATCAAAAAAACAAGAATTAGATCCTGTACCAATAATACAAGTTATACAAGGCTCCCCTTCAAATGTTGAATATGCAGCCGCTTTTAGGTCGTGATCAACTACTACCGAAGCATTAGCAAAAACATCCCTTAATGCAGTAGCTACTACATTATTCCATTCTTCAGTTTCGCAACCAGCACCGTAAAAATAAACTCGTTCTACCTTTGGTGCGATATGCATTAAGTCTTTATGTGTTGAGATATCTTTGATGATAAATTCAGTGCTGTGAAAAAACGGATTGTAACCCATAGTCTTGTATAGGTCTATGTAATTACCCTGATTATCAACTAACATCCAGTCACATTTTGTAGAACCACTTTCAGCAATTAAATACATTATTAAAATAGATTTTATATTATAAATTTATTATGTTTACCTTATAAAAGGGGCATATTATTGTCCTGCAATTTATTAGTAATTGTACAAAATACAATAAGTATTTCTTTTCAAGAAAAAAAAATGAAAAATAAGCAGTCCTACTTTCAAAATCATGTCTCTGTTGACTGTGTGGTATTGGGTTATGATGAGTTAGAGAATAAGTTACAAGTATTGTTAATTAAACAAAAAAACCCGAATAATAACAGCTCTGAGTCATTTAAACAACAATTTGCTCTACCTGGCGATTTAATTAAAGAAGAAGAGAGCTTAGATGATGCCGCTAGTAGAGTTTTAAATGAACTTACGCATATCAGAGGACTGTATTTACAGCAATTTTATACCTTTGGTGAACCCAATCGTGTAAGCGACCCCAAAGATGCTGAATGGCTTAAAGTGTATAGAAAAGATCCTAATGCACGAGTAATTACGGTAGCATATGTGGCATTAGTTCGAATTGATCATATTTCGCCTTTAGCTGGTTCATTTGCAGAAAATACTATATGGAGAAGTGTTAAGAAAATACCAAAATTAGCATTTGACCATAATCAAATATTAACAAAAGCTCTAGAAATTATTAGAGCTCACCCAGAGCAACATATAGTTGGTAGAGAACTACTACCAGCGAAATTCACGCTTAGTCAATTACAAAATTTATATGAAGCCATATCTAATGTAGTTTTAGACAAACGGAATTTCAGAAAATCTATTAAAAACGCTGAATACCTCGTGCAATTAGATGAAAAGCAAAAAGGTGTATTGCATAAACCTGCACAATACTACTCCTTCAATAAAAAAAGCCTTAAGTAACAAAAGTTACTTTTCTGTTTTTTAAAATGAGTATATTTACACTATACTAAACACAAAAAAATATGAAAAGTAATATGGGTTCTACAGATAGAATTATCAGATTGATAATTGCTGTATTGGTATTAATTTTATTTATGACAGATGTAATTTCTGGCACTTTAGGTTGGGTTCTTATCGCATTAGCTGCAGTATTTACTTTAACCTCTATGATTAATTTTTGCCCGCTTTATACAATACTAGGGATTAATACCAAAAAGA
>JBKCCA010000219.1:0-2755 GCA_046305595.1 bacterium | reverse complement strand
GCCTAATCTAGTACACTGATCAACTGCTTCGTATGTTAAAGTTCCTGATTTAGAAACGATACCTACTCGTCCTGGTTTGAAAATAAAGCCCGGCATGATACCTACTTTAGCTTCACCTGCTGTCATAACACCTGGGCAATTCGGACCTATTAACGTACAGTCTTTGTCGCTTAAATATTCTTTCACATAGATCATATCTTTTGTAGGTATGCCTTCTGTGATACATATGATAACTTTTATACCCGCATTAGCAGCTTCCATGAGTGCATCTGCAGCAAATGCCGCTGGTACAAATATGATTGAAACATCAGCACCTGTTTTTGCGACTGCATCTGCTACTGTGTTGAACACAGGACGATCTAAATGCATGCTTCCACCTTTACCTGGAGTTACACCACCCACAACACTTGTTCCATACTCTATCATTTGTGAAGCATGAAATGAACCTTCACTTCCTGTAAATCCTTGTACTATTACTTTAGAGTTTTTATTTACTAATACGCTCATTGATTTGTTTTTTGATTGGGCAAACTTAAGGTTTTTACAGAGAAGTAACAAGTCAATACTTTAGCCTAAACATACATTTTGTTATCTTCGCCCATGCGCTACTTTTTACAGCTCTCTTACGATGGTACCCATTATCACGGTTGGCAAATTCAACCCAATGCCATTAGCGTGCAAGAGGTTCTAGATAAGGCTCTTAGTACACTCTGTGGTCATGCTGTTTATAGCTTAGGATGTGGGCGAACCGATACAGGTGTGCATGCTAAAGATTTTTACGCACATTTCGATACCGAGAAAGAACTCGATAATAATTTAATTATTAACCTCAATGGTATCTTACCCTCTGATATAGCTGCTAAAAGATTTATAAAAGTTGATGATCAAGCTCATGCTCGATTCGACGCTACTCAAAGAAGCTATGAATATTATATGCATTTTCATAAAGATCCATTTAAAAACGGATATAGTTATTATTTCCCCTATCAGAAAAAACCTGCTGTTGAATTAATGAATGAAGCTGCAAAATATTTATTAGAGGTAAACGATTTTGCTTGTTTTAGTAAAGCTCATGCTGGTGCTAAAACAACTATATGCAAAGTGACAAGAGCTGAATGGGAAGTGCTAGATAATGATTCAATCGTTTTTCATATTTCTGCAGATAGGTTTTTGCGAAACATGGTGAGAGCAATTGTAGGTACTCTTATTGATATAGGTAATGGAAAGCTAACATCCGAAGATTTAAAGAAAATTATTGATAGTAAAAATCGTTCAATGGCCGGAACATCTGTGCCAGGTAATGGTTTATACTTATGTGAAATTAAATACCCTTATATATAATTGATGAGCAAGGTTAGTGGTAATGCAATTGATGTTTCTATTCTGCGAAGAATTTATCGCTATTTAAAGCCATATCAAAAACAGTTTTATGTTGCGATATTTTTGACAGTACTACTTGCGCTAATTGCTCCTGTACGACCATATTTAGTGCAGTACACAATCGATGAGTTTATATTGAAAAATAATTCGAACGGATTATTAATGATGGTAGGTGTGTTATTTATTGCTCTAGCTTTTCAAACAGTGGTACAATATTTTCATGCGGTTATTACTAATTGGTTGGGGCAATCGGCAATTTTAGATTTACGAAAATTAATTTTCGATCACCTCATTAGTTTAAGATTAAAGTTTTTTGACAACACTCCGATCGGCACTTTAGTAACTCGTGCAGTTTCAGATTTAGAAACTATTGCTGATGTTTTCTCTGAAGGTTTGATCGTAATTATTGGTGATATTCTACAAATTGTGGTGATAGTAGGAGTGATGTTGTATATCGATTGGGAGTTAACATTGATAAGTTTAACAACTATACCTTTTTTATTAATTGCCACTTATATTTTTAAAGAGAAAACGAAAAAAGCTTTTCAAGATGTTCGTACGGAAGTTGCGAAGCTCAATACGTTTTTACAAGAGCATATAACTGGTATGCGAATCATTCAAATTTTTGTTCGTGAAGATGCTGAGTATAATAAATTCAAAGACATTAATCGCAGACATCGAAAAGCACATATTAAATCTGTTTGGTACTACTCAATATTTTTTCCAGTGGTGGAGTTGATGTCAGCAACATCTATCGGTATATTAGTTTGGTATGGTTCGAAGCAAGTAATAGATAATCAAATTTCATTGGGTATCATTATTTCGTTTATCATGTATTTGAATATGTTGTTCAGACCTATTCGCGAATTAGCAGATAAGTTCAACACACTGCAAATGGGAATGGTGAGTTCAGAAAGAATTTTTCAATTGCTCGATACACAAGAACAAACTGTCAACAATGGCGTGTTCAAACCTGAAAGTGTAAAAGCTGAAGTTGAATTCAAAAATGTTTCATTCGCATATAACGAAGATCAGCCTGTTTTGAAAAATATAAATTTCAAAATTGAATCGGGTAAAACACTTGCATTAGTGGGCGCTACAGGTGCAGGGAAATCTTCTATCATCAATTTATTAAATAGATTTTACGAGATTAATGCTGGTGAAATTTTATTAGATGGGCGTGATGTTCGAGAATATGAACTATCATTTTTAAGATCTCAAATTGTAACTGTATTACAAGATGTGTTTTTGTTTTCTGATACCATTGAAGAAAACATTCGATTGAAAAATAAATCAATAAGTTCTGAAGAAATCATTCAAGCAGCAAAAGAAGTTGGGGCACATGATTTCATTATGCGATTGCCTGGGGGCTATC
>JBKCCA010000218.1:0-3107 GCA_046305595.1 bacterium | reverse complement strand
CTCAGTTTCTTTCTTGCTAAATCTCGCTGCCCATAAAAGTCCGACAATAAGTCCGACTATAAACACCCCAGCCAAAACCAGTAATTTTGAAATTTTTAGCTCCATCCATAAAATTTGTATAAACATTGGCTCATTATTCTGAACTAAAATAATAGTCAGTATGGCAGTGAGAGCGATGATGATTAAGTACTTAGTTTTCATGTTGTAACATCTATAATTTAGTAGAGATTAAGTATATTAAGTTATTGATTATTAAGTTATTAAGTTTTATAATATATTTATATTGCTAAATTTATTAGTATTTATTTTGTTAAATTGTAAATTATTACTTTAAGTTAAACTATATAATAGTAATGAATTACAGATACTTATATTTATATATTTAAATGAATTATTTAGATAAATTGAGAAAAAATATTTTAGAAAATCTACGATTTTGACCCTTCTAAGGCTCTTTTTATTTTAATGACATTCTGGCGATTTTGAGCGAATGAGCCTCAGCTAAATTTTTGTTAGGCTCCCAAATAATTTCTCCCCCACCCTAGGGGCTAAGATACGTAATTTTCATGAATGTGTCATAACGTCATAAATTAGGAAAATAGATAAAAAAGAAAAACGTATAGGTTATTTCGTATTAAATCTCTTTTTTACGAAGGGGTAAATGAAGACTGCAGCCAAAATTATGATCGCTCCCTGATAAAATCCAGGGGTCATTAATTCGTCTTTCCCGAAGATAAGGAAGGCTAAAAGAATCCCGTAAACAGGCTCAAGGTTGGTGGTTAAAACCACCGTATAAGCTGAAATTTCTTTCATAACAGCTACCCCGAATACGTAGGCCAAAGCAGTACAAACTGTACCTAAAATGATTAAATAGATACTATCTGATAAGGAAATCGCTAATTGATAATCGGTTGAAAATGATGTTAATAGTAGATAAGCACTCATGCATATAAAGCCACCTAACATCTCGAAATACCCTATAGTGCTAGCAGGCAGGTCTTTAACTTCTATTTCATTCAAAATGGTGAATAAAGCCGCCATAAATGAACATATTAAGCCGTAAATAATACCTTCTGTATAGCCACTTTCGAAGTGAAATATGAAGATTATACCTACTATAATCACTAATCCGGTAATCAAATCAATCAATGAGAATTTGTGAGATTTGTTGAAAATCGGACTCAAAAAGCTAGAGAAAAGGGCTGTAGAGGATAAACAAATTAAGGCAACCGAAATGGTCGATGTTTTAATAGAATGGTAGAAAAAGAACCAATGTAAGGCTACAATACCACCTATACCTAATAACTTTAAGCTCTTCTTTTTATCTAATACTGGCCTATCTTTAAATAAAAATTTCTCATAAATACCTAAACTTATGGTGGCAATTAGCATTCTATACCATACCAATTCATAGGCCGATATCGTGATCAATTCACCTAAAATAGCAGTGAACCCCCATATGAAAACCGTAAAGTGGAGCAGTAATAAATTCTTATTTAGGCGCAATTTTTAATAGATAAAGTCCGTAAATCGTAAATAAAACATTCGGTATCCACACCGAAATAGCCGGGTGTAATCCTCCTTTTAAAGCAAATGTGGTCGTAAACTGCATCAATAATATATAAGCAAAACTACTGCCTATACCTATACCTAACTGTGCTCCAACACCACCACGAACTTTTCTAGAACACAATGAAACAGCTATTAATACTAATATAAATGTCGAAAACGACATTGCAAAACGCTTATAATACTCAATTTCATAAGCCTCTAATCCGCTCGCCCCACGTTTTCTCTCTTTCTCTAAATACTCCTTCATCTCTGTATTGGTCAGCGAAGCAATACTGTTGTCTTTGCGTTCGAAGTCGCTCGGACTCATATTTAACACAGTATCTTTAATTCCACCACGCTCAACATATTCATACAAGCCTTTGATTCTCTTTATAGAATACGATTGAATTTTCCAATTTTTCAATGTTGAATCCCAACGAATCTGATCTGCCATCAATTTGTACTTCAGCTCTTTACCATTGAATTGTTCTAAGGTAAATCGATACCCAACTCCATCTTGGTTATTATAGCTCTCCATATACGCATAACTCGAATCATCAAGTTGTATATGAATGTTTCTCTCTTTATAAACGTATTTATTATTGATGTATGTATTCTCAAATACCACCCTCACTTTATTGGCATTTGGTATGATATAAGAGTTGAAAAAATAAGTTAAAACCGATAGAAATAAGGCAGTTACGAAATAGGGGTATAGTAACCTCCTAAAGCTTACACCCCCACTTAAAATAGCGACGATCTCAGTATTATTCGCCATTTTAGAAGTGAAGAAAATGGCTGCGATAAAGATCAAAAGCGGACTCAACAGTCCGATGTAATAGGGTATAAAGTTGAAGTAATAATGAAATATGATCTCATTAACTGGGGCATTAGTCTTTAAAAAGTCGTCAACCTTTTCAGAAAAGTCAAAAACTACAGCAATGGCAATAAATATAGCCATCGTAAATACGAAGGTCCCCAGAAATTTCTTAATGATGTACCAATCTAATAGATGTAGTTTAAAACGTTCCCACATATTATAAACGCTGTGCTAATTTTATGACCATTTGATTCTTCCAAGCTGTAAAATCGCCCGCTATGATATGTTTACGAGCTTCTTTTACAAGATATAGATAAAAATGTAAGTTATGCAATGTCGCAATTTGAGCACCCAAAATTTCTTTTGATATGATTAAATGACGTAAATAAGCTTTTGAATAATGAAGATCTGAAAACAAATCAGAATTAGGGTCAATCGCAGAGAAATCATTTTTCCACTTCTCATTTTTGATATTTATTATTCCTTCGGATGTAAACAACATGCCATTACGTGCATTTCTTGTCGGCATCACACAGTCAAACATATCTATACCCAATGCTATACATTCTAATATATTGATCGGAGTTCCTACTCCCATCAAATAACGAGGCTTAGCAGTAGGTAGTATGTCGGTCACAATATCAGTCATCTCATACATCTCCTCAGCAGGTTCACCCACTGATAATCCGCCAATTGCATTGCCTTCTCTCTCAAAAGATGCAATCTTTTCGGCCGA
>JBKCCA010000217.1:0-1507 GCA_046305595.1 bacterium | reverse complement strand
ATATAAATTTGTTACCGATTCATGTGAGATGGCAAAGATATAAGAAAATAGATTAAATCCAATTTAGAAAATATACAAAGTGTACATCATTAAAGTTAAAGGAATAGCGAAAATACCTGATTATATTCAGTTGAGAGACGATAAATTCACACTTTTAGCGTACTTTAGGGTCGATAGACCTGAAAAGGCGCTTGATAAATGCGGATTAGCGGAGAAAACCGAAGAAATCAACGAGATAATAAGGAATTTACCTTTTGGTGAAATCAAAAAATTAGAGTTTTAATGGATCAATTAGAAATTATAAATTTAGAGGAGGTTGAAGTTTTTCAACGACAACATTTAGTATTGACAAGCGTTAACTTAAAGGTTAATAAGGGAGAGTTTATATTTTTAATCGGACAAACGGGAAGTGGAAAGAGCAGTTTGTTGAAAATGATTTATGGCGATTTGAATATTACCAAAGGTCAGGCGAACGTCGTGGGATTTGATTTGAATAAGATAAAGCAGGCTGATGTACCTTATATGCGCAGAAAAATGGGAATCGTTTTTCAAGATTTTCAATTACTAACCGATAGAACTGTCGAAGAAAACCTTAGGTTTGTAATGAGTGCAACAGGATGGGATGATCAGAAATTAATGGATGCACGCTTAGAAGAAGTATTGGCAGAAGTAGGCTTAACTGGTAAGAACCATAAAATGCCACATCAACTGTCAGGTGGTGAGCAACAACGCGTCGTTATTGCAAGAGCATTGATCAATCACCCAGAAGTAATTTTAGCAGATGAACCTACAGGAAATTTAGATCCTGATTCATCAGTAGAAATTATGAATTTATTATTGAGAATTAGTAAGACAGGTACAGCTGTATTGATGGCAACACATGATTATAGAATGATAGAGAAGTTTCCGTCGAGAATCATAAAGTGCGAGAACGGCAAAATAGTTGAAGACAGATACCAGATTATGAATTAACAACTAAAAATTAAAAATTAAGAATTAAGAGTTAAGAACTAAGCATTAAGTATTAAGAACTAACAACATCTAGCTACTAGCTACTAGCTACTGCTATACTAACATAAATTATGAAAAGAACAATATTAACATTAAGCATCGTATTAGCAAGTATTGCTTCATTTGCGCAAACAGAAGGAATCGAAATTGGTGACAAAGCCAAAGACATTGCTTTAATGAATCCGGATGGTAAGGAAATTAAACTTTCGTCAATAAAAGGCAAAGTAGTATTGATTGATTTCTGGGCATCGTGGTGCGGACCATGCAGAGCGGAGAATCCGAATTTGGTAAATAGTTACAACACTTATAAAGAAGCTAAGTTCAAAGGAGCTAAAGGCTTTGAAGTGTATAGTGTTTCATTAGATAAAAACAAAGAAGCTTGGGTGAATGCAATAGCGAAAGATAACTTAACATGGATCTATCATGTAAGTGATTTGAAAGGATGGCAATCGGCTGCAGGTGCTATGTATAAAGTGACTTTCATCCCTCAAAACTT
>JBKCCA010000216.1:0-1804 GCA_046305595.1 bacterium | reverse complement strand
GAATTTGATTCTGTCGGATTATCATTGACGAATACATTTACAGACAGAGGATTAGTGGATGGAGAAGAATACTGCTATTATGTAAAAACGATTGGTAAGTATTCAAGCGGCGGATTCAAAGAGCCGTTGATTAATTTATCGCAAGAATATTGTGCAGAGCCTAAAGATACCAATAGACCTTGCCCACCATTACTCAGTGTAGATTCTACTTGTACCGATTTTACGAATGAATTAACATGGCTTATTGATGCTATATGTTCAGGTGATGTAGTGAAATACAAAATTTATAAATCAACATTCGAAGGATCAGAATTTGAATTAATAACAGAGATCAATTCTAAAGATATTTTAGAATACAATGATGTAGATTTATTTACTTCTAGAGCTGGATGTTACTTCATATCATCAGTCGATTCATTCGGTAACGAAAGTACTAGAAGTAATGTAGTTTGCGTAGATAATTGTCCGCAGTTAAACCTACCCAACGTATTTACACCCAATGGCGATAATAAAAATGATTTATTCGAACCAAAGAGTGATGAAAATAAATTCATAGATAAAGTTACCATCACTATTTACAATAGATATGGTAGAGAAGTTTATCAAACTAATAATTCTAAAATTCAGTGGGATGGTAAGGACCAAAATAATGGTCAAGAATTACCAGCAGGTGTTTACTTTTACACCATTGAATTTTCAGAAATAAGAGTAAAGGGCTTAAGTCCGAAAATCAAAACAGGTTTTGTTCATTTAATACGATAAAATGTTTACAGGCATCATAGAAAGAATAGGCATAGTTAAAGACTTAGTAAAAGATCAACAAAACCTACACATCAAAATACAATCAGACATCACTAATGAATTAAAAATAGATCAAAGTGTAGCACACAATGGCATCTGTTTAACAGTAGTTGAGTTGAATGATGATATACATACAGTAACAGCAATTCACGAGACCATTCAAAAAACAAATTTGAATGAATTGAAAATTGGTGATCGAGTAAATTTAGAGAGATGTATGATGATGAATGGTAGACTCGACGGACATATAGTACAAGGTCACGTAGATACCACTGCTAAATGCATTTCAAAATTAGAGCAAGGAGGTAGTTGGTTATTTACTTTTGAACACGCTACGAATAAAGAATTCATTACGGTTGAGAAAGGCTCTATTTGTGTAAACGGAATAAGCTTAACAGTCGTAGATTCAAAAATCAATCAATTCTCAGTAGCGATTATTCCATATACTTATGAGCATACCAATTTATCAAACATCGAAGTGGGTAATCATGTAAACCTAGAGTTCGATATATTAGGCAAGTATGTTGCTAAACTTGCTCTGTTTCGTTAATCTTTCTGAAGGCTTCTACTAATTGATTCGCAGGCACTGCACCGCTTAATGCGTATTGATCATTGATAATGAAAAAAGGTACACCAGTGATGCCCATTGAACGCATATTACTTTGCAATTCTTTGATTTCAGCTACTCCTTCTTGTGAAGTAACTAATGCACGTACATGCTCCTCATCTAATCTGCATTTCACCGCAATACTTATTATAGTTTCTAAATCAGTTAAATCAATTCTTTCGATAAAATAGGCAGACATGTATGCTTCTTTTACTACAGCTTGTAAGCCCGATTGATAAGCAAACTGAATAATACGATGCATTAAAAATGTATTTGGAGTTTTTGGCATTTCACGCATATTGAAATCGATACCAATAGCGGCTCCTCTATCGATTAACATTTGAGTTCTTTGCAAGAACATTTCGAAATCACCAAACTTATTAGAGATATGAGTTT
>JBKCCA010000215.1:0-2708 GCA_046305595.1 bacterium | reverse complement strand
CTCATCGGACTGTATGATATGGATGAGAACGTTTTAATAGAAGTGACCGATAATGGTATAGGCATCGAAGAAGAACATTTACCTCGTTTATTTGAACGATTCTATAGAGTTGATAAAAGTAGATCTAGAGATGCGGGGGGTACCGGACTCGGATTAGCAATTGTAAAGCATATCATCGAAGCACATAATCAAACAATCAACGTTCGTAGCACTAAAGGAATTGGAACGACGTTTGGGTTTACGCTGAAAAAAGCGAAGTAAAAATTCGTATTCAGTATTCAGTATTCCGTATTCAGTATTCCGATGTGCTAGCTTTAAATTTTTCACGCTTTCAATCTTAATACTTAATACTTTGTACTTAATTCTACATCCTACATCTTACATCTTACATCTCAAAAGTAATACCCCAGCATCAACTGCTGCATCACCTGATATCTATCTAACACATCATCATCATAAATTAACTGATGCGTTAGCATTGTTTTTATGTGCTTACTAACTTTAAATGAAATCAAAGTTCGGCTCTCGATATCAATATTTTTGAATCGATCTTCTTGAATAAAGTATCTGCTCTTATGTTCTATCTCTATATTTTTACTTATATCTTTCTTGATTTCGATATTGATGTGAAATCCATATTCTATTAACTCATGCTTACCTTTTGGAACTTTAAATAATGTCTTTCTATCTAATATTTCATACAACTCTTGATTCTTAACCGTTGTAATTTTCAATCCGCTTAAGCCAATCGCATACCTCGATCTCTTGTCTCTAGAGTATTCGAAACCGAGGTTAATATGAATATAACCCGGACTCATAAATCCTGAGTGCAAGATATTGGTGTCAATGCCAGAACGTTCAACAATTTTATAAGTATCATTAATTTGTGTTTGATACTTTAATAGAAATTGTATGTCCAGTTTTTTACTCAAATGCCTATTCCATTTTGATTGAAAACTTAATTCGTCATCAGATTTTTGACGTACTAAATCTTTATACTTTAATACTCCATATCGAATCAATAATCGTTGATCTTGAAAAAGTTTTTTTGAGTTTGTTTTGAAATATGGCTCTACTTCGAAAAGCAAAGCAAAATTATTTTCACCCGCCTTCTGCCAGTCTTTATAGGTTGATTTCCCTGCACTGAAAAATCCGTTTCCCCATATTACTATATAATAGGTTTCTATAGAATCTTTCTTCGGATGTTTGCGATTAGATACTTTCTGCAATTGGGTACTGTCTTGCTTATTTGCATAAGCAATGAATGTACCCAAACAGAAAGCTAGTGCCAGTAAACACCATTTTTTCATGAGTAGATTAATCTGCCACACCAATCGCTACCACACAATCTCCTTCAATGTTTAATAGGTATTCACCTTTTAGCAACATTATGCTTCGATCTAAGCCCGATAGTTCGCGTGAGATGGGGTAGTCGTTGATAATTATCACCTTATCATTTTCTACGATAATACCCAAGCTTTCGTCAGTTTTCATGCGCTCATTTGCTTCACTCAATACCGCATGTACTACTTTCCCAGCCGATAATGTATTTACATCTTCTTCAGATGCAAAACATATTCGCTTTGTATGCTCTTTGTTAATAAAGAAACACAAAGGCTTTACAGCATTTCCCCTCGAAAACGATAGAATGATTATCCCAACCACTGCCACCAACACCACACGTACCATCATTATATATTGTTTTGATGATGTAAATTTAGCTCTCTATTTTTTTAGATGAAACTGCATTCTTGCAGGATTATTTATGCAGGATGATGAATAGTAATTTCGTATAATTAAAAACAATAGTTACATTTGTATGTTTAAACATATAATATGAAAAGACTTGATTTTATTAAATCTTTAGCAATATTACCATTTTTAAGTACTGGCATGACATTAAAAGAATTATCTAAAATATCAGTAGGATTTAAGGCTACGGCTACGATGCCGGCATTGTTCGTCGGACACGGAAGTCCAATGAATGCCATAGAAGACAATGAATTTTCACGCACATGGCAAAGGTTAGGTAAAGAGTTACCAAAGCCCAATGCAATATTATGCATAAGTGCACATTGGGAAACGAAGGGGACATTTGTTACTGCAATGGAAGCACCAAAAACAATTCATGACTTTGGAGGCTTTCCACGAGAACTGTTTGCGGTGCAATACCCTGCGAAAGGTTCAGATACATTAGTGAAAGAAACGAAACAAGCGATTTCAAAAGCAGTAGTAGAACTCGATCATGAATGGGGATTAGATCACGGAGCTTGGTCAGTAATAAAGCACATGTACCCAGAGGCGAATGTGCCAGTTGTACAATTGAGTTTAGATTATCGTCAAGGGTCAGCTTATCATTATGAATTAGCGAAAGAATTAGCAACGCTTCGTAACAAAGGAGTCTTAATAGTAGGAAGCGGTAATATGGTGCATAATTTAGGCATTATGGATTGGCGTAATGCAAATCAAGGTTACGATTGGGCAGTAACCGCAAATGAAAAATTCAAATCGCTTATAAGCGCTAAAAATCATTCAAGTTTAATTAACTACTCATCACTCGGTAAAGAAGCACAAATGTCAATTCCGAGTCCGGAGCATTATTTACCTCTCTTATACATTCTCGCATTACAAAACAACAAAGAAGAAGCAAGTTTCTTTAATGACAAGGAGGTATATGGTAGTATATCGATGACAGGGGTGATGATAGG
>JBKCCA010000214.1:0-8437 GCA_046305595.1 bacterium | reverse complement strand
CTCATCTCTTCGTTCATTGCCTCTCTCAAAGCTTCACGAAACTGTATTTCTCTCATATTCAATTAATTGTATATAATACTCCCTAAAAATGAATTGCAAATATACTAATTGAAATGCATAAAAAAGGAGAATTTAAGGCTTAAACAAAGCTTTTTGCTTGAAAAAAATCAGACAAATGATATAAGATAGTATGAATAAAAAATTAAGCCCGTAAATACTCACTTATACTGCGTATTTACGGCTTTAATTTTTACATGTTTTTATCATTTTTAAGATAATTTTTCACATAATCTTCGACGCCTTCTTCGAGCGAATGAAAGGCTTTCGAAAATCCGATCGACCTTAATTTTTGCATATTGGCCTCCGTGAAATATTGGTACTTATCTCTAATATCTGCCGGCGTGTCTACATAACTAATCTTCTCTTCGATACCCATCGCAGCAAATGTTGCTTTTACTAAATCTTTAAAAGTTCTAGCCTTGCCCGATCCCAAATTATAAATACCCGATTTCTTACGTAATAACATGAAGTAAAACAAAACATCGACTACATCTTTCACATATATGAAATCTCTCATCTGTTCTCCATCTTTATAATCAGCATTATGTGATCTAAATAGCTTCATTTCACCAGTTTTGCTAATTTGATTATATGCATGGTATATAACAGATGCCATTCGTGACTTATGATACTCATTCGGACCATAAACATTAAAGAATTTAAGTCCGACCCAGAAATACGGCTTCTTCTCTTCCTTCAAGGCCCATTTATCAAATTCATTTTTTGAATCGCCATAAGGGTTCAAAGGAACTAATTTCTCTATCAAGTCCTGATCATCCGTATAACCAAACTCACCTAAACCGTAAGTAGCAGCTGATGATGCATAAACCAGACCTATACCGTATTCAGCGCATCTCTTCCATAAATCTTTGGTATAATCGGTGTTTAATTTCCATAGTATCTCTTTATTAAACTCTGTGGTATCAGTTCTAGCACCTATATGAAATATAAATTGAACGAACTTATGATGTTGATCTAACCAAACCATAAATTCATCTCTATCAACTTTCTGTTTGAATTTCTTGCCTTCTAAATTTCTATGCTTTTGCTCTTGATTGAAATCATCAACCAATATCAAATCAGTATAACCTTCATCGTTTAGCTTTTGTACTAAACAGCTACCGACAAAGCCTGCAGCCCCTGTTATAATTATCATATTATTGTTTTTTAACTAAAAAGTCTGATTCGTATTTCTCTATAATGCCTTGCTCTACTGCCTTGTCAAATAAAGTATGTATCGCTTTAATTCCTTCTGTACCTAAATCTACTGAATATTGATTAACATATAAATCGATGTGTTTATACATTACTTCTTCGCTCATCTCTTGAGAGTGAGCTCTTACAAAATCGTACGAAGATTTTTTATTTGCAAAAGCAAACTCTATGCTACGTCTTAATACCTTGTCAATTTTCATTTGAGTATCTTCATCGAATTTTCTACTCACAACGATACCTCCTAATGGTATGGCTGCTCCAGATAATTCTTCCCAATACTCACCTAAATCCCTTACCTTTTGAAGTCCTTTCGACTCATACGTAAACCTATTCTCATGTATGATTAATCCTAAGTCTATCTCTCCACTTAATAATGCCCCTTCAATATCTGAGAAGACCATCACCACTTTATTCTTAAGTTCTGGATAAGCAATACTTAACAAAAAATTCGCCGTAGTCAACTTCCCCGGAATACCCACCCTCAATTCTGAACTCTGAACTCTGAACTCTAAACTCTCTTTTAATTCTGAATTCTGAATTCTGAATTCTGAATTTCTAATTAATAACGGTCCTACTCCAAAGCCCAATGCACTCCCTGCATTCAATAATTTATATTGATGCGTTAAATATGCATAAGCATGATAGCTTAGCTTTGTAATATCTAATAAATGTTGATTGGCTTTATGATTGAGACTTTCTACATCTTCAATCACCGGAACAAATGTGAGTCCTTCGGTATCTATTTTCCCATGCAACAATGCATCAAATATGAATGTATCGTTGGGGCATGATGAGAAACCGAGTGTGAGTTCCATAAAGATAGTACTAAAGTAGCTAGTAGCTAGTAGCTAGTAACTAGTATACTTCTAGCTACTAGTTACTAGCTACTATCAACTAATTTTAAACGGTCATTATATCTTTCTCCTTAACCTCGATATGCTTATCGATTTTAAGAATATAACTGTCTGTTAACTTTTGAACTTCTGTTTCTCCAACTTTTACTTCGTCTTCTGAAACTCCTTCTTTTTGTAATTTCTTAATTCTTTCGTTTGTGTCTTTACGGATGTTACGTACAGCCACTTTACCTGCTTCACCTTCTGCCTTAACTTTCTTCACTAAATCTTTTCTTCTCTCTTCTGTTAATGCTGGTATGCTTAAACGAATAACGATACCATCGTTCTGTGGGTTAATACCTAAGTTAGCATCTGAAATTGCTTTCTCAATTACAGGTATCATATTTTTCTCCCAAGGCTGTACTACAATAGTACGCGCATCTGGAGTGTTAATATTTGCGATTTGTGCTAATGGCGTCAGACTTCCGTAGTAGTCAACGTGAATACCATCAAGCATCTGCGGAGTAGCTTTGCCAGCTCTAATTTTTGTTAATTCGTTTTCAACGTGATCAACAGCTTTGTTCATCAAATCTTTAGCTTCTTCAAGCTGTTTCTTTACTAATTCGCTCATAAAATTGTTTATGTTTTAAATTAATATTAATAATTATTTTGCGTGAACAAGTGTGCCGATATCTTCGCCACTTGCAACTTTTAAGAAGTTGCTTCTCTTATTCATATCAAATACAATAATAGGTAAATTGTTTTCTTGACAAAGAGTAAATGCTGTCATATCCATTACATTTAATCCTTTGTCATATACTTCTGTGAAAGAAATTTTATCGTAACGTGTTGCCGATTTATCTTTTTCTGGATCAGCAGTATATATACCATCAACTCTTGTTCCTTTCAATACAACATCTGCTTCAATTTCAATTGCTCTCAATGATGCTGCTGTATCTGTTGTGAAATAAGGGTTACCAGTACCTGCTCCAAAAATTACAACACGACCTTTTTCTAAATGTCGTATCGCTCTTCTTCTGATAAATGGCTCACAGATTTGTTCCATCTTAATTGCAGAAAGTAAACGTGTTTTGATGTCAACTTTTTCAAGTGCATCTTGCAAAGCCATACTATTGATAACTGTTGCTAACATACCCATGTAATCAGCTTGAACTCTATCCATGCCACCTTTCTCAGCATCTAATCCTCTGTGGATGTTACCGCCACCAATTACAATTGCTACCTCAACACCACTCTGCACAACCTCTTTAATGTCTAAAGCATATTGGCTCACCATCTCTGGATCTATACCATATTGCTTCTTACCCATTAATGATTCACCGCTAAGTTTAAGAAGTATTCTTTTGTATTTCATGTTTTTATTTTGCTTAGTAAAATATAGACAAAAAAAATCCTCCCGAATTAAAGCGGGAGGATTCAAATAATTAAGCTCCTAAAGCAACGCGCTTAAACGCTGTAACTGTAAGATCTTTTTCAATATCGTTTAGCATTTGTGCTACTGATTTCGAACTGTCTTTCACAAACTCTTGATTCAATAATGTTGAATCTTTGTAGAACTTGTTTAATTTACCTTGAGCAATTTTCTCAACCATTTCTTCTGGCTTACCTTCTGCACGAATTTGCTCTTTAGCAATTTCTAATTCTCTGTTAATAGTGTTAGCATCAACATCACCCTTATCTAAAGCTACTGGGTTCATTGCAGCAATTTGCATAGCTACGTCTTTACCAGCCTCATCAGCCTTACCATTAGCATCAGAATTTAATCCTACTAATACACCTAAACGGTTACCAGCGTGAATATATGCTACTACTTTGTTTGCTTCTAAAATTTCATATTTAGATACACCAATCTTCTCACCAATTTTACCAGTCTTATCTAAAATGATGTCTGATAATACAACACCGTTTAATGGTAATGCAAGTAATGCATCTAAGTTAGCTGGATTGTTAGCTACTGCTAAATCAGCAATCTCGTTAGCAAATTGTACGAACTCAGCATTCTTAGCTACGAAGTCTGTCTCACAATTTAATTCAATAACTACACCTCTTTTTGAATCAGCTGTAGTCTTTGCAATAACTGCTCCTTCTAATGAATCTCTGTCTGAACGGCTAGCCGCTACTTTAGCACCTTTCTTACGTAAGTAATCGATAGCTGCTTCAAAATCACCATTAGACTCAGTTAAAGCTTTTTTACAATCCATCATTCCTGCACCTGTTTGTAAACGTAACTTGTTTACATCTGCTGCACTAATTGTTACTGTTGACATAATATTTTCTTTCTTAAATTTTTAATTTGAAAAAAGGTTAACAATAATGAGTACACGATAATTCGTATACGCATTACCGTTAACCTTAGTTATTACTCAGCTGATTTCTCTGCTGTCTCTTCTTTTTTCTTTCTTGGAGCTTTCTCTTCAGTAGAATCTACAGCTGCTTTCGCTGCTGCACCTTCTTTGTCTGCATCTTCTTCACGCTCTCTCTTACGCTCTTCTAATCCCTCTTCAATTGCCTTAGTAATGATACCAGTAATTAAAGCGATAGACTTTGTAGCGTCATCATTCGCTGGTATTGCGAAATCAATATCTGTAGGATCTGAGTTCGTATCAACCATTGCAAATGTAGGGATGTTTAATTTCAAGGCTTCAGTTACAGCGATGTGCTCTTTCTTAACATCAATTAAGAATAAAGCTGCTGGTAATCTGTTTAAGTCTGAAATACCACCTAATACTCTTTCTAATTTAATTCTCTCACGTGAGATCATTAATTTCTCTTTCTTAGAAAGAATGTCGTATGTACCGTCTTTACTCAATTTGTCGATGTTTGTCATCTTCTTAATTGATTTACGAACAGTCGCAAAGTTTGTTAACATACCACCTAACCATCTTTCTGTTACGAAAGGCATGTTTACTCTTTTTGCTTGTTCTGCAACGATATCTTTTGCTTGCTTTTTAGTCGCAACAAATAATACTTTTCTTCCTGATTTAACAATCTGCTTGATCGCAGCTGCTGCTTCTTCAACTTTAACTAATGTTTTGTTTAAGTCGATAATGTGAATTCCATTCTTCTCCATGAAAATATACGGAGCCATTTTCGGATTCCACTTGCGCGTTAAGTGTCCAAAGTGAACACCAGCGTCTAATAAGTCTTGATATGTAGTACGTGCCATTGTTTAAGGTCCTCCAAAAATTAACGTTTACTGAATTGAAATTTTCTTCTCGCTTTACGACGTCCTGGTTTCTTACGTTCAACCATTCTACTGTCGCGTGTTAATAAGCTCTTCGCTTTTAACGCTCCACGTTTTTCTGGATCCTTCTCAAGGATTGCCTTTGCAATAGCCAAACGAACTGCTTCTGCTTGACCTTTGATACCCCCACCATCTACATTCGCCTTTACATCAAACATACCTAGCATCTCTGATACTTGTAATGATTGATTAACGATGAATTGTAATGGTAATGTTGGGAAATATTCTTTATAGTCTCTGCCGTTTACAACAATGTTTCCGCTACCTTCTGTTAAGTATATGCGGGCAACAGCAGTCTTTCTTCTTCCTGATGTATTAACTGTCATCTCTTAAATAATTAAATGGTTTTAGGATTTTGTGCCGCATGTGGGTGTTCTCCGCCCGCATACACATGTAAATTTTTGAAAATTTTGTTTCCTAGCTTGTTCTTAGGAAGCATTCCGCGTACAGCTTTCTCTACCACACGTGTCGGGTGCTTCGCCATTAATTCTTTTGGAGAAATAAAGCGCTGACCTCCTGGATATCCAGTGTAAGAAACATACTCTTTCTCACTGAATTTGTTACCAGTAAATCTAACCTTGTCTGCATTGATAACAATAACGTTATCTCCACAGTCTACGTGTGGGGTGAAATTTGCCTTGTGTTTGCCTCTTAAGATAAAAGCTATCTTAGAGCTTAGGCGCCCCAAAATCTCTGCGTTTGCGTCGATTACGACCCATTCCTTAGTAACAGTTTTGCTGTTAGCAGAGACAGTTTTGTAACTTAACGTATTCATTGAATAATAATTAATTAATTGATTTTAAATATTTTATCCCCCATGACTCCATAAGGGACGGCAAAGATAATCTAAATAATTGAAATTTCTAAGAGAAAATGTGGAAATGTTAATTTCAGCTAATTTGTTATTTTTGAATGCAATGAACATCGCTCAACCGAACTCTTTCTTAAAGTCTATATGGGGCCCTTTTCTGCTCAGTATCAGCCTTTTTATTGCCGCCTTCCTTAAGTTCGACTCTACAGAATTTATTCGCTGGGATACGATTCATTACCTTAACATCCGATTTAATGGTTATAGCTTTAACCCCTGTGCTCATGTGAATGTAGCCTTTTTCCCTCTATTCCCCTATCTAATGAAAGCCGTAAATCTTAGCTTTCTATATATATGCTTGCTAAATCTACTACTTTTCTATATCGGAATTTACTTTCTTCACAAAGCCTTTAAGCTTAGTACCCTCAGCATTTGGCTAATTGCCGCTCTACCCACTAGCTTCTTCTTTTTCATGCTCTACTCTGAATCTGTATTCTTTTTGAGCGCTGCTTTGATATTATACGGACTTAAAACAGAACGTTACCCTATACTTTACCTTGGTGTTTTTTTAGCCGCATTAGCGCGCCCTGTAATTAGTATCTTAATACCTGCCTTTATCATATTGATTATTTGGGATGTTCTCGATCAAAAAAAGTTTTATCAATATAAACATTACTTGATTTCTATTCTCATTGCTATCGCTTCTTTGCTCTTGGTCTCATGGTTTCAATATACCCAAACCAATACCTGGTGGGCTATGTTTAAAGCACAAAGTTGTTGGGACCATTATTTCTCTATTAAAGGTCTTTCTGCGAACTCATGGGGCAAACCCATTATTCAACGTCTCGATAAAATCTCAGTAGCTATTGGATTATGCTCTGCCTTCTTACTTATAATTGCATTTTATAAAGCATTCATTAATAAAAAATCAAAACCACTAAATCATCCAATTGCAACATCCGCAGTATTTAGATTTAGCTTCTTATACATAGCTGGTATTACCTTATCTATATGGCTGTTTCAAAATGATTGGCATAGTCTCAATAGATACATCTGGTGCAGTCCGTTCATTGTTCTTTTCTTAAACTCTTGGAAAAATACCGACAAATCTTTTATCAAAACTGCTGTATACATCTATTTGCTTTTACTCATTCCTCTTGGTGCATATACACACATTCAACTATTGTTGAGTTTATTAGCTGTAAGTATCTGGCTAATCTCCTTGATTTATATCTCAAACATTCAAGACTCAAAAATCAATTCATATAAGTATGCATTAATAATTGCTCTCAGTATAATATGCATTTATACTCAATGGTATTTTATTGAATTATTCTTATCTAATAATTGGGTTGGGTAAATAAATATTGCTCATTTATTTTTATTTTAGCAACTTAATTCAATTACTATGAATGTTTCGAAGATGGCAAGTACTCTGATCGGATCAGAGATTATAAAAATTGGTAACGAAGTCAACGAAATGATTCGCAAAGGTTCTAAAATTTGCAATCTAACAATCGGCGATTTTGATCCTAGCCATTACCCCATTCCAAAGGAACTCGAAAACGAAATCATAGCTGCATACAACAAAGGTTATACGAATTACCCACCTGCAAATGGTGAACTTACTTTGCGTCAATCTATCGTTGAGTTTTTAAGTAAGTATGGCAATTTGAATTATACTACTGACGAAATTCTTGTCGCTGGTGGTTCTAGACCTTTAATTTATGCTACTTATTTAACTGTCTTAGATCCGGGTGATAAAGTAGTATTCCCTGTACCTTCATGGAATAATAATCACTATTGTCACCTTTCTGCCGCTGAAGCCATCATGGTTGAAACAAGTGTCGAAAATAATTTCATGCCTACTGCAAATAACATTGCACCAAATTTAAAAGGTGCTACTCTTCTTGCTCTTTGTAGTCCGCTGAACCCAACTGGCACCATGTTCTCTAAAAAAGATCTAGAAGAAATTTGTGACCTTGTTATCGCTGAAAATAAATCTCGTAAAGAAGGTGAGAAGCCTTTGTATATTTTATATGATCAAGTATACTGGACATTAACTTTCGGTGAGCATAAACATTTCGACCCTATTAACTTAAGACCTGAACTTAGAGATTATACAATTTATATCGATGGCATTTCAAAGTCATTAGCTGCAACAGGTGTGCGTGTGGGCTGGGCTTTCGGACCATTAAAAGTAATTGATAAAATGAAAGCAATACTAGGTCACGTGGGTGCTTGGTCTCCTAAAGC
>JBKCCA010000213.1:0-2319 GCA_046305595.1 bacterium | reverse complement strand
CACTAGTAACTAGCACTAGCATATTAACATACTAGCATACTAATTAAATTTGTAAGCACTTTCTAAATTTCTTCTATATTTGCCCCATACAAATTTAATTCCCATGGGTCGCGCATTTGAAGCTCGTAAGCAATCGAAAATGAAACGTTGGGGTGCAATGGCGAAAGCCTTCACTCGTATTGGTAAAGACATTGTAATGGCCGTTAAAACTGGCGGTTCAAATCCTGATACCAACTCTAAACTAAGAGTCGTAATTCAAAACGCTAAAGTTGTGAACATGCCTAAAGATCGTATTGAAGCGGCGATTAAAAGAGCTACTGATAAAGATACTTCTTCATACGAAGAAATTGTGTACGAAGGTTATGCTCCTTACGGCGTGGCTGTATTGGTAGAAACTTCAACTGATAATATCAACCGTACTGTAGGTGGCGTTAGAAGCTATTTTACGAAGGCTGGTGGAAGCTTAGGTACTTCAGGTATGTTGAGCTTCATCTTTGAACGTAAAGCGGTTTTCAGAGTAAATGCTGAAGGCGTTAACATCGAAGATTTAGAATTAGAATTAATCGACTACGGTGCCGATGAAATTGAACAAGATGAAAATGAAATCATCATCTTCACGGAGTTCGAAGATTTCGGTAGAATGCAAAAAGCTTTAGAAGAAAAAGGATTGAATATTATCTCTTCAGACTTCGAACGTTTTCCATTATCATTTGCTAAAGTTACGAAAGAACAAGAGGCAGAGGTGATGAAGATGATTGATAAGATGGAGGAGGATGATGATGTTAATACGGTTTATCACAACATGCAGGTAGAATAATTAGCAAATGTGATAATTAGCAAATTAGCAAATTAAGCGCTTTGTAAATATTGCAAGAATTTTAAATAGAGTGACCTATTTGCTAATTTGCTAATTATCACATTTGCTAATTACTGCTACGAACATTGAATCAGCACGATCTGCAAATCCTTTCACATAACCTTGACTCAGTACCTTCAAACTGTGCTCCTTCACTAACTTCTCCACCATCTCTTCATTCTCTTTTGAAAAGACAGAGCAGGTGATGTAAATAAATTTCTTCCCTTTCTTCAAAAATTGAATTGCGTTGTCGGCGATTTTGTATTGTAGTTCGGCGAAGTATTTTACTTTTTCTAAATCTACTTCTGCGATGCGTTCGGGTGTGCGTGACCAAGTACCAGAACCGGTGCAAGGTGCATCAAGTATAATACCATCGAATGTTTCAGGTTCGAATGAATTTATTTCTGCGGTGAGATCTATTAATCGGCGCTTGTATTTTTGTATGCCTGCTTTCGCAAATCGTTCGTCTAAATTTTTCAAAATGGTTTCGCGAACATCTGAACACATCAAATAACAATCGGGCTCGAGTTCCTTTAATAACAAGGACTTCCCCCCACTCGCTGCACAACAGTCCCACCAGTATTCGTTCGGCTTCGGATCTAAATAATCAATCACCGCTTGCGATGATTTGTCTTGCACTTCGAATAAATATTCTGCAGGCTCTTCTAACCTTGTGGCATTTTTTATGCGGATGGTACGGCCTTCTTTTTCGTAAGCGATATTGAACGTATCTAAATAGGAAATTAATTTTTCGTGTTTATTATTGATCGCTCGTAAAAATAAATCGGGTTGAATGAAATGTGATTTGATAAATTCTTCGCGATCTATTTCTGATGATATTTCTGCTGATAATGGAAACACCTCGTTTAAATTAAACGATGAATAGATTTTTTTTACGTTTTCAATTCTTGTATTTAAATCATCGCTTGGTAATTCACCGAGCTCTGCATTAAAATGTTTAATGAATTCAATATCTAATTCATTGACTAAATACGAAGCGATGATTACACGCTCGTTGACATCCATCCCTTTAAACACATCGCCCATTCTGAAATTGGCATACATTAAGCTCGATAAAAACTTTCGATCTTTGGAGCCCATTTGTTTATTGGCTTTGAAAAATTCTTTCAGGTAACGAGAAAGCGGATATTGATGGGTATAATTCAACAAGCAATCGTTGAAAAATCGTAATCTATTTTGATGGATCATTCGAATTGATTAAGCCTTCTTCAGTGAAACGTAAAACGAAAATAGATTTATTTCTAGTGCTCTCGAATCGTGATGAATAAGTAAATGTGCTGGATATGCCTCTGTAAAAATGATTCGTTTTTAAGAAGCTACTTTCTTTGGTGAAATAATCTTTTATAAAAAACATCGCCTGATCAAATGATCTGAAGCTGAGTTCGGTCGGTTCTTAATAGTAGTTCGCTTTATACTTATTCAAATATTCAATAGTATAAACA
>JBKCCA010000212.1:0-15692 GCA_046305595.1 bacterium | reverse complement strand
GTATTTAATATAAAAGGGAATAAATATAGATTGATTGTTAGAATTAATTACGAGTATCAAATGATATGGATTCGTTTTGTAGGTACTCATTCTGAATATGATAAAGTAGATGCAAACAAAATATAAGACATGAACATAAAGCCAATAAAAAATAAGAAAGATTATCATAAAGCTTTAAATAGATTAGAGATAATATTCGATGCTAAAAGAGGAACTCCTGAAGGAGATGAGCTTGAAATATTAGGGATTCTTATTGAAAAATATGAAAATGAAAATTTTGCAATAGAATTCCCTGACCCTATTGAAGCTATCATATTTAGAATGGAACAGATGGGTTACAATCAATCTGATTTAGCGAATGTAATAGGCCTTAAAAGTAGAGCTAGCGAAATTCTTAATAAGAAAAGAAAACTTACACTTGAAATGATTCGTCAAATTCATCAACAATTAAAAATCCCTACCGAAGTTTTAATCAAGCCGTACTAGTTACTAGTTTCTAGTTACTAGTTTCTAGCTACTAGCTACTAGCTACTCCAAAACTATAATTCAACATCTCTCCATACACACTCTGCCAACCCTCCCACTCTGCATAGTTCGACATCGACTCATTATGCCAAAGCGGAATGAATTGTCCGTTGACAGACTTAACCTCATCAATAATTTTACAAATACTTTCAAACGCTTGAGATGGAGTATTTTTCAAATAATGCTTGAAAGTAGTATCCATAACAGCAAAAGGATGAATTGTTAAAAACGAAATTTGCTCTTGCTCTATATCATAAAACGTGTAAGACAAAGTTGTACTTGCTCTAAATCCAGGTCGACTTGCATAACCCATGGTATAATCATGCAGTATTCCAATAGAGCAAAGGTACCTATATGTATCAGGTAGACGCATTTTTAAAAAATGTTGTCGAGATGAATCTATTAATTGTAATATTACTATTGACAATGCATTTAATTCCTCTTCAACAATTCGTGTATTTGATCGTGAATGATATGATGGATGTATTCCAACTTTTGACTTTTCTGCTATTTTTTGAATTAACCTTCTGAAAGCATCACTGTTTCTAGATATGTTAATATCATACTTTGTTCTTTTTTTACTGAACAAGAAAAAATAGATTGCTGTTAAATTAAATTTTGAATGTATTCTGTCAAACTCATCATATACATCGAAAGGATCTTTTGAGTTACCTAATTTGATGGTGATTAGTTTTAATAAATGACTAAACTTTAAGCTAGCAATGGCTTTGACACATGCTGACATCCAGCGGAAAATACTTTTTTCTTTTATTGCAAAAGCTTGATCAATATCAATTGTAGGTTGTACTCTGAAAGTTTGCGTTTTGAAATTTAAGCTTGGGAATTTTGTAGATAACTTATCTTTTAGGAATAAAATATAAATATCCACTAATGGTTTATCTAAAAAGCCATGTTTAAAAGCAAAAGATTGCTCGGCTTCAAATCTACCATGTCTATCTTTTCTGAACGATGTATATTCTTCATACCTCGTCAAAAAATAAAAAATCGATGAAAATATATCGAAATCGATATAATTTTCGTCTGTGTTTTTAAACTCTCGATCAGGAAATACTTTGATGAAATCTTTTGTTCTTGAAACCAAAGGTTCAAATTTTCGAATACCTGTCTCCAATAAAAATCCTTCATTATACATTCTGATTTCATTCGGATCAATACTCTTATTTGAATAATTTAGTTTAGGACCCGCTGCATTAAGATACTGATTCTCATCAGTATAAAACACATAGCTCTCTGCGAGTACTTCAATAATTACAAACTTCAGGATATATTCTATGCGCGTAGTAAATTCTGAGTTGTAGATGTTAATCATTAATTGTAGATAGTTTTGTTGTTAATTCGAGGATAAATATATTGAAAATGAACCAATCTATTTATTACTTTTGGATAAATACAAATAAATAGTGATGGAAAAACAATCATTCATTCAGAAAAACCAATTTATTATTCTAGCAATCGCCATTTTCTTGGCATTAAATTTCATTTACTTCAGTCCGGTGTTGGAAGGCAAATCCATTCAACAAGACGACGTAGAGAGTATTAAAGATGGTTTTTCAGAAATTCGTGACTACAAAAAAGAAACTGGCAGATATGCTCTATGGAGCAATGCAATGTTTAGTGGTATGCCAACTTATTTGATGTGGTTGGGTTACCCTGCAAACGTAGCCGGACATATTTTAGATGGGTATAACAAAATATTACCTAACCCGATTGGTACAGTATTTTTGTATTTGCTAGGCTTTTTCATCTTATTGAGATCATTAGGAATGAATGTTTGGCTGAGCATTTTAGGTTCAATCGCATTTGCATTTTCATCTTATAATTTCATTATAATTTCTGCGGGACATACGAATAAGGCGATAGTAATCGGATTGTTTGCCCCTACTATTGCGGGAGTGCTGATGGCATATAGAGGCAAGTATCTAGCAGGTGGCGTAATCACTGCATTAGCATTAGCCCTACAAATTAGAGCCAATCACTACCAAATGAGTTATTATTTAGCAATAGCAATTTTAATTTATGTGATTGTCGAATTGATCTATTCAATTAAAGAAAAAACTATTTCGAATTATATTAAAGCAAGTGTGGCAATGATTGCTGCAGTAATAATTGCAGTAGGTATAAATCTTACACCTTTAATGTTAATTGAAGAATATTCGCATTATACGATTAGAGGTAAATCAGAATTAACTTTAAGCAAAGACATTAACAAAGACGGCTTGAGTAAAGATTATGCCTTTGAATATTCATATGGAATTAATGAATCATTGTCATTCTTAATACCGAATGTTTTAGGTGGATCGTCAGCTGGTTCTTTAACGAAAGATTCAGAAACGTTTAAATATTTACAAAAAGGCGGAGTACCTAATGCTACTCAAATCATTAAACAATTACCATTATACTGGGGCGAACAAGCATTCACTGCAGGTCCGGTTTACTTCGGCGCAATTGTGATGTTCTTATTTATCTTCGGATTGTTTTTAGTGAAGGGAAAATATAAGTGGTGGATTTTTGCATCGTTCTTATTAACCTTGATGCTATCGTGGGGTAAGCATTTCGAGAGCTTATCATTCTTGTTCTTTGACTATGTACCTATGTACAATAAGTTTAGAGCAGTATCATCAATCTTAACTGTTACAAGTTTATTAATACCATTATTAGCTGCATTGGCTATCAAAGAAATGCTCGATGAAAAAGTAAAGAAAGAAGATACTTTCAAAGCATTGAGAAACTCATTTATTATCACTGGCGGATTAACATTTTTATTAGCAGTAGTGCCTAGTTTGGTGGGTAGTTTTGTTAATGAGGCGAAAGATCAGCAGGTATTCGGACAAGCATATAAACAAATCATCGATTCAATTGCACAAGATCGCTCGAACATGTTACGTTCAGATGCATTCAGATCATTCTTCTTTATTTTCTTAGCTGCAGCATTAATATTTGCTTACATCAAAAACAAAGTGAAAGCAAACATATTAGTGATTGCAATTGCTGCATTAATATTAGTAGATATGTGGTCTGTTGATAAGCGTTATTTAAACAATGATAAGTTTGTTAAGAAGAGTAAGAAAGTAGAAGTTGAAGCAGTACCTGATACAATTGATAAACAAATTTTACAAGACAAAGATTTATATTATAGAGTATATAATTTAACTGTAAATCCTTTTACGGATGCTAGTACTTCGAAGTTCCACAAGTCAATTGGAGGTTATCATGCTGCGAAGATGAAGAGATATCAAGAGTTAATTGAGTATCATATTTCAAAAGGAAACATGTCGGTATTGAACATGTTAAATACGAAATATTTAATAGGGCAAGATCAGCAATCTGGACAAAAATTAATTCAGTTAAATGAGCAAGCATGTGGAAATGCATGGTATATTTCTGAAATTAAATATGTAGCAAATGCAGATTCAGAAATCACAGCTTTAACAAATTTCAATGCAAAGACAACTGCAATTGTTGACGAACGTTTCAAAGAAAACTTAACAGGCTTAAATGTGATTGCTGACTCTAGCGCTAACATCCGCCTAACAAGATATAGTCCTGATACATTAGGCTACGAATCAAATGCAACAGCAGAAGGCTTCGTAGTATTCTCAGACATCTATTACGAAAAAGGCTGGAATGCATATGTTGATGGAGAGAAAGTTCCGCACATTAGAGTGAACTATGTATTGCGAGGTATGAAAGTACCAGCAGGTAAACATGCAATCGAATTCAGATTCGAACCAGAGAAATATTATTTAGGTGAGAAAGTTTCCTTGGCATCGTCGGTGATACTTGTATTGCTGGTGTTGTTGGCACTTTGGAAGCAGTTTAAAAAATAGTATTACGTATAGCGTATTACGTATAGCGATCGCTATACGCTATACGCTATACTCTATACAAATAAAAAATAGTACAGAATCTAAAATTACGCAATGTTAGTAGACATCATCGCGGGCGCACGCCCGAATTTCATGAAGATTGCGCCGATTATTGAGGCGATTAAGAATGCTCAATCTAGAGGTTCGAAATTAGAGTATAGATTAGTGCATACCGGACAACACTATGACGAGAAAATGAGTGGAGAATTTTTTAAGCAATTAGGCATACCACAACCAGATGTAAATTTAGAAGTAGGTTCGGGCACACAAGCTGAACAAACAGCTAAGATCATGGTGAAGTATGAAGCATTGCTTTTAGAAAAACCAGCGGCAATCTGTATAGTAGTAGGTGATGTTACATCAACGATGGCATGTTCTATTGCTGCTAAGAAGTTAAATGTAAAAGTTGCACATGTCGAAGGCGGAATTCGTTCTGGTGATATCACTATGCCAGAAGAAGTAAATAGAATTGTTACTGATTCAATCACTGATTATTTTTTCACAACTTCAGAAGTAGCAAATCAGAACTTACGTAAGTCAGGCTTCTCAGAAGAGAGTATTCATTTTGTAGGCAATACAATGATTGATACTTTATTAAAGAACTTACCTAAGTTAAAGCAACCAGAGATTTGGAATACAGCAGGATTAGAAGAGAAGAAATATTTTGTTGTGACTTTACACAGACCATCGAATGTAGATGATGCTACACAATTAGAAAGTTTAATTAGAGAAATTTCTGCACATACAGAAGATTATAAAATAGTTTTCCCAGTACATCCACGTACTAGAAAAATGTTAGATAAAATTGAATTCGATCATAGCAAATTTATTTTATCAGAACCATTAGGCTATTTAGAATTTAATTACCTAGTGAAAAATTCATTTGCTGTCATCACTGATTCAGGAGGAATTACAGAAGAGACTACAGTGATGAGTATACCATGCATTACTCTACGAACTAGTACAGAAAGACCAGAAACATGTAGCATTGGCACGAACGAATTGATCGGCAATAATGCTGCGGATTTAAAACCTTGGTTAAATAAATTATTTGCTGGTGATTGGAAAAAAGGCGGAATACCTCCTTTATGGGATGGTAAAACAGCTGAGAGAATTGTAGAGATTTTAGAAAAACTTTAATTATATAAATCGTTTCTGCAGAAATTATTTTGCAGGAACGATTTTCTTCAATAATACAAGAATCGTATTATTCATTTCTTCGGATGTTTTCGCTATCAAATTGATTGATGAATAAACACCTAACACAATTATTGAACGCACAATCATATCAAAGAAAATATTATCGAATGATGGTATGATAAGATTCAACAGAAATGCAGCTACTGATATTAACAACAATTGCAAAGTCTTCATACTAAAAGGATGCAATCCGGTTTTTACCTTCACAAAAAAAGTAATACTACTTGCATAAATAAAAATAGAAATAGCAGTTGCCATACCTACCCCTACTATACCATACATCGGTATAAATAAATTATTTAAAAATATTGCGATACCTGCTAATAAGAACATGAAATAAATTCCATAATAATAGAATTTTGAATTGCCCATGATAGCAGAATTAACGCCAGTTAATAAATCAAATACTTTACTTAAACCAATAAATAATATCACATATTTACCTGCACGAAATGCTTCACCGTTTGGCATCATGCTGAAAATACTATCTGCATTAATCCAGATAGCCAAGAAAATAAATATGCCAATTAATGATTGATTAATAGAAGACTTTTTATAAATCTCATTAACTTTTACCATATCGTTTTTCTTCATTGCTTCAGCTACAATTGGTGTACTGATTTGACTTATTGAACGATAAGGCATTTCTATTACTGTTGCAATAAATAAAGCTGTTGAATAAATGGTAAAACTTGAAAGATTTATGAGTCCGGATATCATAATATTATCAATCTTATTCACCACCGTTGAACCGATACCTACAATAATAATGAAACCTAAAAACCAAAGTATTTCTTTTCTAAATTTTTTATCTCTCAATAAAGTACTATCGTAAGTTAAATTGATACCGAAGAATTTATAGATGTATAAAATATTTATCAATAAGCCTGTGAAATATGCGATGCACAATGAAAACATCAATTGATCGAAATTCAGATACTTATAATAAGTTAATATTAATAATACCGATGCTGCTGCTCTTAAATATACATCACGAATTAATTTAGGAACCACAATTCTCATTTGTGAAGTGCAGTATTGTTCAGTAATATTTAAATAAACATAAATAATTGTAAAGGGTATGAAGTACCAAAAATAATCAATCACTAAAGGTGAATTGGTTTGATAGTACTGAACGAATAATGGTTTTATTAAAATGAAAATACTCGAAAAAAGTATAATGCCTAAGAGTGGAGTAATGGTAATCCAGAATTGAAAACCATGATCATTTTTTTCTTTATTTCTGAAATACGGATAAAATCTATTGACCGCATTAGGTACACCAATTTGTGCGAAGAAGGCCAAGAAAATCCCCATCTCTGAAACAAATCGTATTAATCCGATTTCTTCTAAAGGCAAACATTTTGGGAACAACCAAACAATATTAAAATACCCTACTACAATACCTAGGTATTGTACGATGAGTGATTTAAAACTTTGTCGGATGACAACTCCCATTTAAATGCTAATTAAATTTTTACAGCTACACGACCTGTATAATCGATCCAGTTTAACAAAACTGGAATATTGTTTTCTTGAAAATATTGATCTACTGCTTTACGAGCACCTTGCCAATGTCCGTAGTCATCTATAATTAATACACCGCCTTTTACTAAACGTGGATAAAGATGAACTAGTTCATGATACGTTGATTCATACCAATCGGTATCTAATCTTAAAATAGAAATCTTCTCAGGTATATCATGTGGTATAGTTTCTTCGACTTTACCTTTGATCATGTGAATCTGATTTTTCGGATAAGCGGTACTGCCTATATTTCTCTCGACATCCGGATAATCAGCAAAACACTGATTAATACCTTGCCAAGTATCTTCTGCTGTATCACCATGAATAGAAACATCTTCATCTGTGGGTTCTGACATACCTTCGTAAGTATCGTACATGTATAAATGACGATTGGTATCTTTATTATTTATCAAACTTAATGCAGCGACCATAGAACTGCCACCACGCCAAACACCACATTCTACTATATCACCTTCAATATTATTTTTAGAAATATAATTTACAGCATTATGCAATGACCAAATACGATCTAATGAAGTCATCGTATATGGGCGTACCTTTTGGTAGATTTCTTGAAACTTTGCATCAGATCTATCTGTTTGAATATCTTTTGGCTTCTTTACTATATCGTATCCGAAGTTCTGCGCTACTGATCTTAATAATTTATTAATCATATACTTTTTAATATATTTCTAAGTGATTCTATTTTATTTTCAATTTTATAATTCTTTTCCATGTGCTCACGAGCTGCATTACCCATGCGCTCAACAGCTTCATTATCATTTAATAAAGTTATTAAATGTTTTGCCATGTTTTCATAATCGCCTTCATTTACTAAATAACCGCTTTGATTATGTATGACTGCTTCCTTAATACCTGCATGTAATGTACTCACAATTGGCAAACCGCATGATGATGCTTCTAACACAGTATTCGGTGTGCCTTCTGAATCTCCATTCGTCGGACGTAAAGAATGCTGTACAAATATTTTCGCTTGCGATAAAAGTTCTGAAATTTCTTCTGGCTTTTTCACTCCCCATAATTTCACTTTTTCTTGTAAACCTAATTCTTCAATCAAAGATTTACATTCTTCGAATTTCTCTCCACCCCCTATCATCCAGAGTTCAGCATCTTTAATTTCCTTTGATACTATTGCAAAAGATTTGATAACTAAGTGTGGAGCTTTTTTGCCTGTAAATCTACCAACAGATATTATGATGTTTTTATTTTTTGAAGGTTGTATTTGCTTGAACTTTGCAACATCAACGCCGTATGGGTGATTGATCATTTTTGCAGCATCCATACCCAATTGTATCAATTCATTTTTCATGTCTTCTGATACAACAATAATTTTTGCAGCTTTATTTGATAAGTTTAAATAAGCTGATTTATACTTATCAATTGTTTTGTATTCATAAGCATCGAAGCCATGGTAATGTGCGACTAATGGAATATTTAGTTCAGTACACACATCAATCATATTACTTGCAGTGATACCGTATTCAGCTAATACGATTTCTATTTTATTTTCAATTAGGTATCGCTTTAAATTTTGCTGATAGATTTTAAAGTAGATGTTTGGAAGATATTTTTTAAAAGCTCCCCTGAGAACGTTTATAGAAAATGGAAAATGGAAAATAGTTCGCAAATTTTGATCTAAGTATGGTAGCCAACCGTCGGTGATAGTAGCAACCGGATTCAGATACTTTATATGATTATGTATAAAAGTTTCAGAATAGGAATTGGGTTGAGGGTATGCTATCAACAATCTCATTATTTCTTACATCTAGCTACTACCAAGAACGTACAAGCATCGGTATTTTTTGTGCTTTGTTTAGTGGTTTTATCAAACAATGAAATTAAAATTTGCATAATGAATACAAACGGTGGCTTCATGAATTTCGGAATTTTGAAATACATACCATCTTGAAATAATTGCAAGCCCATTGCTGAACGTCCGATGATGCCTCTGAAATCTATCACTTCAAATCCGTTCATCTCTACCACCTTCTTTAATCCGGCAGATGTCCAGCGCCAGTAATCATACGGATCAGGATGATACATCCAATAACCATGTGTGGTGAGTAATAAAAGTCCGTCGTGCTTCAACACCCTATGCGCCTCTTTCAAATATAAATTCGGGTCATCGACATGTTCGAGTACTTGGGTTGATAATACAACATTCGCTTTGCTATCATCGAATTGCAATCTTCCGTCGGGATCGAGTTTTATTTCAATCTGCGGATTATCGCTTAAGTCAGCACCCATGTAATTTTTCACTTTTGCTGAGAAGAGTGAACGGTATGGCATGCTCCCACATCCATAGTCAATTAATACCTCTTCAGATTTCAAATAGTTATCGTAAGCGTAGGCCACTAATTTTTTTAGCTCACGTAAATAAAAGTAGCGAGGGTGAAAAATCGACGGACTCGTTCGCTCGATGGCTTCGTTTGAATTATGACGGTATTCTTGATTTGACTGCATTTGTTATACTTTATGCCAAAAATAGTATTTTAGCGCAGTATTTATGAAAGTTATCTTTACTTTTCCGGGACTTGCGCATTATTTAACGGCGCAGTTAAATAAGTTGAGCAGCAAGGGCATCGACGTAGCAGCGATTATACCGCAAGCTAAAAGTGCATCTGTAGGCTCTGGAGTACATACCTCAACAGATACGAAGGGCTTTAGAGTCATCGAAGGAAAAGAAAAAAAGTCATTCATTGGCAAACCTGTCTTTGAAAATTTAGAAGAGATTTTAGAAACTGAACATCCAGATATATTAGTCATAGGCTGGCCTTATGCGCTGGATTTAGTGTTCAATACTTCGTTGAATAATACCATCAAACGATTAGGTATAAAATTAATTTACAAAGGCATTCCTTTTAATTTACCTAAGCGAAATGAGATCATTAAATTTTATCATGCCGGTAAATATTCGGGTGATGAAAGTACTGAGCAGTTCAAGCCAAGTTTCATGGGACTCATGAAATTTTATGCTATTACAGTTTTACGCGGATATTATTTACGCAAAGTGGATGCACATGTTTATTACATCAACGAAGCCAAAGATATAGTAAAATCATATGGTGTAGAGCCTTCGAAAGTTTTTATCACCTACAATTCTCCTGATACCGATTTACATTTAAAAACCTACAAAGAAATTTTACAAGAGCCATTGATGTTGAAGCCAGATGTAAAAAGAATAATTCATGTAGGCAGATTGGTGAAATGGAAGCGAGTTGATTTACTCATTGAAGCGTATCGAAAATTAAAATTAATTCATACCGATTTAGAGTTAATCGTAGTAGGTGCAGGTCCGGAGTTAGAAAATCTAAAAGCACAAGCGAACAATGATGCATCGATCATCTTCACAGGTGCCATTTACGATGCAAAGGTTTTGGGCAAATATTTAAAAGAGTCGAGCGTATATGTATTAGCGGGCATGGGTGGCTTATCGATTAATGAAGCGATGTGCTATGCCAAGCCAATTGTTTGTTCTATTGCGGATGGTACAGAAAAAGAAATTGTGCGCGAAGGCCAAAACGGTTACTTCTTCGAAAACGGAAATCTAGATAGCCTTACAGAAAAAATCAATCTCATACTCTCAGACCCTGCACTCTGCAAAAGCATGGGCGCGAAATCGCTTGAAATAATTGAGAAAGAGGTGAATTTGGACGTGATAGCCAGCAGATATGTGGAGGCTTTTGAGTACGTGATGAAGTAGTAGTCCGTATTCTGTATTCCGTATTCCGATTCACAAAATTTGTTTTACGACACGATGATTGTAATATGAAAAATTGATTCAATTAACATCTTCGGCGGGATGATGGAATCACCCCCTACGGTTACACCTAACATTCATCGTGACAAATTTCAAAGCTTAGGTATCGGAATACTGAATACGGAATACTGAATACGAGGTTCCGTGATTAGGATCAAATTAAGTTCTGCACTTAATCAACCTCGCGGGAACCCCCGCCACTATCTCATACTCTCCCACATCTTTCGTTACGACAGATCCTGCAGCAAGTATAGCGCCTTTGCCAACGCGAACGCCTGGCAAAATTGAAACTCCTGAACCGATCCAGACATCATCACCAATTTCAACGAAATTCTTTTCAGTATCCCATGCTTGGTCGATCATGTATTGGTCTTTAGCGATAAGGTGGTTGGCTGCGATAATGCTAATATGTTGAGCGAAAATACATTTCGATCCGATTGTAATTCTACCACCACCAGCACGAATATTATTCATTTCACCAATAGAAGTACCTTCTCCAATCGTTAATGTTGAATTACTTAACTTATTATTATGGTCATTAATACAAACTAAACAGGTATATGCGCCTATGAAAACACCTTTACCAATTTTTACATTATCAATATTATCAACAAATAACTGTGCATCGGGGTGAATGTATGCATCGTACTTATATTGCAAATAAGATATCTTCAAAGCCTTAAATATTTTTTGAGCAATGATGATGAGGAATTTTAAAAAGACCCCTAATAATGATAACTTATTTAATAATAATGAGATTCTTCTCATGTTAATGGTTCTATGTAATACATAAAAGTATATTATTTTAATTATTTTTACTGCATCAATAGCCACAAATGCGATTATTTTTAGAAATCATCTTCAGAAATCTGTATTATTTTTTGAAAGATGCACATACCAGAACCTTTTATTTATTGACTTTACGCTTAGGCGGTATGCCTAGGTATGTTAAAAAAACTATTAGTGTTGACGGTTATAAGATTAAGCTTGCAGACCCACTTTCATTCATCTATCAGTATAGAGAGATTTTTGTTGATCAATCATATAATTTCAAAACTAAAAATACAGCGCCTACGATAGTTGACTGTGGCTCAAACATCGGACTTGCAGCAATATATTATAAATCGATTTACCCTAATGCAAAAGTTGTATGCATAGAGGCAGATCAAGAAATTGCGAAAATATGCGAGGAGAATATCGATAATAATCGATTAACAAATGTTGAGGTGATTTCAAAAGCAGCATGGGTGCATGATGATGGTGTAAGTTTTTCTTCGGATGGTGCTGATGGAGGAACAATTAGTGCTGAAGCGAAAAACAATGTACCAAGTTTAGACTTAAAAAAATATTTAGAGTCATTTGAAGAAATTGATTTTTTAAAAATAGATATTGAAGGTGCTGAAAAAATTGTTGTTCCGCATTGTAAAGATGCTTTTAAAAATATATCAAATGTATTTTTAGAATATCATACAAATTTTAATGAGCAACAAAATTTAGGAGAGATATTATCACAATTTCAAGCGATGGGATATAAGTATTTCATCAAAACTGAGAACAAACGCAAATCGCCATTCGTCAATAAAAACATAGATAAGAATTTTGACTTACAACTAAATATCTTCTTTTATAAATGAAAGTAGTATTAGTCAATACCTGGGAGAAAAGTGGCGGTGCAGCAGTAGCATGTAATCGGCTGTTCAATGCATATAAGAAACAAGGTATTGCATGTAAGTATGTTGTACTAGGAAAAAGTTCTGATGATAAAAATGTAATTCAATTACCAAAAAATAGTTTCCTATATAAAATTCACTCAAGTACTTTTTATATAGAACAATTTATTTTAAGAATAATCAAGAAAAAACATACTGATTTTTCATTAAGTATATTCGGAATAAAACTTTCAAAAATAAAAGAAATACAAGAAGCAGATGTTATTCATTTGCATTGGGTACATAATAGTTTTGTTGACATCTATGACTTGCAATTACTCATAGATCAGGGCAAAAAAATTATATGGACAATGCATGATATGTGGGTGTTTACAGGAGGCTGCCATTATTCAGCTTCATGTGAATTATATAAAACATCTTGCAATGAATGTCCCGCTTTACAAAACGAAATATTTTTTGATACTGCAAACAATCAATTCAATAAAAAGTCGAGATTAGATTTACATAAAATCAAATTCATTACACCAAGTCAATGGCTATGCGATATTTCTAAATCTAGTAAGCTATTACAAATTTCTACTGTACGTGCAATACCAAATACAATAAATGTTGATGACTTTCAACCCTTAGTGAATGAAGTTGCATTACGCACATTGGGTATTAAATTGAACACTAAAGAAAAGATTTTACTTTTCGTTTCAATGAATACAAAAGATAAAAGAAAAGGATTTGATGAATTAAAAGAAGCAATAAAAATATATTGCAGTAAAACGCAGGGGAACACTCAATTAATAATTATAGGAAGAATTGCAGAGCATACAGATTTAGATGTAATACCTAATTTAAAAATTACTAAGTTGGGCAGAATATCTGATATGAAAAAAATTGCTGCAGCATATGCTTTAGCAGATGCATTTCTAATTCCCTCTAACCAAGATAACTTACCAAATACCATTATGGAGTCACTCAGTTGTGGCACAGGAGTTGTAGCATTCAAAACCGGTGGTATACCTGAGATGGTTCAACATTTAGAAACTGGTTACCTAGCTGAGTTGTATAATGCTGAAGAATTTGCTAATGGAATTTCTTGGGTACTTGAACATTCAAATTCAATAAGAAATAATTGCAGGAAGTTTGCATTAGAAAACTATCAAGAAAATATAATTGTCAATAAACATTTAGAATACTACCTAGATTGATTTCATGTCATTCAAATTAACCTCAGCATACGTACCTACAGGTGATCAGCCAGAAGCTATTCGTCAATTAGTAGAAGGATTACAAGAAGGCGATACCTACCAAACTCTTTTAGGAGTTACTGGCTCAGGCAAAACCTTTACCGTTGCCAATGTTATTCAACAAGTGCAAAGACCTACGTTGATACTAAGTCATAACAAAACTTTGGCGGCTCAATTGTATGGTGAGTTCAAACAATTTTTCCCTGAAAATTCAGTGAATTATTTTGTTTCGTATTACGACTATTATCAACCCGAAGCTTATATACCTACTACCAATACATACATCGAAAAAGATTTAGCAATCAATGATGAGATTGAAAAGTTGAGATTGAAAACTACTTCAGCATTAGTATCAGGACGTAGAGATGTGATTGTAGTTTCATCGGTATCGTGTATTTACGGTATGGGTAACCCGGATGATTTTACAGATAGTGTGATACGATTACAGGTCGGACAAACAGTAAGTCGTAATGCATTGCTTTATCGATTTGTTGAATTATTATATGCACGGACCACCGCAGATTTTAAGCGCGGTACCTTTAGAGTAAAAGGAGATACAGTAGATATTTATTTAGCTTATGCAGATCATGCCTTGAGAATTTCTTTCTTCGGAGATGAAATTGAAGAGATGAGTTTGATTGACCCGGTATCGGCAAAGACCATTGAGAAGATGGACAATACAGCGATTTACCCTGCTAATATTTACATCGCACCGAAAGATAGAATGCAATCTGCTATTCGAAGTATTCAAGATGAATTGGTGATGCGTAAAGAACAATTCGAACGTGATGGAAGAATGTTAGAAGCAAAGCGAATTGATGAGCGAGTGAATTACGATTTAGAGATGATTCGTGAATTAGGTTATTGTTCAGGTATTGAAAATTATTCAAGATTTTTTGATGGAAGAAAAATGGGCGATCGACCATTCTGTTTATTAGATTATTTCCCGAAAGATTTTCTGATGGTGGTTGATGAGAGCCATGTTACTATGCCGCAGATACGTGCCATGTATGGTGGAGATAGATCAAGGAAAACATCCTTGGTAGAATACGGCTTTAGATTACCATCGGCATTAGATAATAGACCATTAAACTTTAATGAGTTTGAGCAATTAACCGGACAAATGATATACGTGAGTGCGACGCCGGGTGATTATGAATTACAGCAAACTGATGGGGTGATTGTGGAACAGATTATTCGTCCGACTGGATTATTAGACCCTATCATAGAAGTTCGCCCAGTTGGAAATCAAGTCGATGATTTATTAGATGAAATAGATTTAACAATCAAACGCGGATTTAGAATATTAGTAACCACACTTACGAAGCGTATGGCGGAAGAGTTGAGTAAATACATGACGAAGTTGAATATCAAATGTAGATACATACACTCAGAAGTGAAGACGATGGAACGTGTGGAGATATTGAGAGATTTACGATTAGGAACTTTCGATGTATTGATAGGTATCAATTTATTGAGAGAGGGATTAGATTTACCAGAGGTAGCATTGGTAGCGATATTAGATGCAGACAAAGAAGGATTTTTAAGATCAGAGCGATCGTTGATACAAACGATTGGTAGAGCAGCGAGAAATTCAGAAGGCAAAGTAATTATGTATGCAGATAAGGTTACCGATTCAATGCGAGTGACGATTGAAAAAACGAATAAGAGAAGAGAGAAACAAATAGAATATAATACAGAGCATGGCATTACGCCTACGACTGTTACAAAGTCGAGAGAAGCTATTATAGAGCAAACATCCGTAATGGACTTTAAAGATGGGGTACAACAACCGTATATAGAGCGTGACGAGTTTAGTATCGCTGCAGACCCTGTAGTTCATTATATGAGTCAGAAAGAATTG
>JBKCCA010000211.1:0-1893 GCA_046305595.1 bacterium | reverse complement strand
ATATTGCTGCCACTTGTGCTATCGTTTCTAATATATAGATGAATATTCTCAAAATTATCAGAGTTATTAGGAGTATTAGGCGCAACGATTAAATCCTTTTTGCCATCATTGTTTACATCAACTAAAAATGCAGCTGGAAATACGTATACATCAATGGGTCTTTGATTAGGGTAGTGTTGAATTGCACTTGTCATTACCGGACTTAGATTATTAGTGTTGTTGAATAACAAATACATGGTATTGCATGATATATCGCCCACTAGTAAATCTTTTTTGCCATCATTATTTGCATCAAAAACTAACAAGGTAGAACCTGAGTGTTTGCCATCAGCACTTTTTTGAGTAAAGTGATTTTTGATTTGCTCTTCATTGTATGTTAACAATGACTTACCACCAAGTCCGCATATTCCATTAGCATATTGAAGATTTGCTCTACAATCTGTATAAGATTCTCTAAATCGTCCCCAGCATTCTTTACCAACCTCGTAAATAAATGTATCTTTTCTATTAAAATTTTCTATTGACAGATTTTTATACCAATAAATACTCTCACCAGAAGTATCTATACTTTTAGAGAAAGTTAGTATATCTATATCACCATCATCATCAACATCAAGTATTGCAGGTATATCTTGTTGCTCTACGTATAAGTTCGTAATGATAGAACCATAATCGCACAATAATGAATTCTCTTTTAACTCAAATCTAAGTCCGGTTGTACTATTACTCACATTTTTATAAACTCTAACTCCACCCGGTGCTGCTGAGAAAATATCGTTTTTACCATCAGCATCATAATCTAACATTAACATCCAATCAATAATTTTCGGGAAAAGTTTTTCGTATTCAGGTGCATAAGTGTATGAAATCTGATTAGCAATGCCATCATTTATGAAAGTTGATATTCTATATCCTTCACGATCAAACACTACTAAATCTAGGGTACCATCCATATCTAAATCACATTCAGAAAACTGAGGGGCATCTAAACCACCACTAAATGGTAGTTTCAAAGTTCTAGAAGAACCTTGGTTTACAACGATATCTTTATAATTGCTGAAAGAAATTTGTGCTTCTGATTGTGAAAATAATGCGATGAAACTTGTAAGTAATAGTATTTTTTTCATTTTTGTGTTATGGTAGTAAGAAATTTCATTAAAATAATAGCAATAATCATTCCTTTTTTGTTTTCAACTGAGATATATGCTCAGAAAGAAATATACATCAATTTATCAGATATTTTTCCATTAAACGACTTCAAATTATTAAATGAAGCTGGGTTAAAGGTTCAATCGTTACAAAAAAACGGACAAATCGATAAAAGTATAGAAGGTAAATACAAGTTTGTGATAAATGGTTTTATTGAGAAGCTAGATTTTACAAATGGGGTGGCTTCATTGCCAGCCAATGTTGCTGAATCTTCTATTCTGTATATCAAGCATGAAAAGTCGACTGAAACTGTACATCATTTATTCTATCAAATTGCTGGCTTTGTAATAGAAATACCATTTTATATTTTATGGCTACTGCCTTTGTTAATAATCGTTATAGCATTATTAATTAAGAGAATTATAATGTTATTCTTGATTATTGCAGTGATACTATTTTTTGTAGCTCAAGGATTAGATTTAAGTGATTATTTTGTTTTAATAAAAGAATCTCTTCTACAGCTATTTTAATTTTAGAATGGGTAGCCTATACCAAAATTGAAGTTCCAAAAATTATATTGATTGGTAGTTTTCCATTCACTATTATTTAAATTTCTAATTACCCAACGATCTGATTCTGCAAATCGTGGATCTCTAAGTTTTAAGCCCAAGTCTAATCTGAAGAGTAAGAAACTATAGTCGAATCGCATTCCGAAGCCAGTACCTATTGCTAGCTGTGTGTAAA
>JBKCCA010000210.1:0-5557 GCA_046305595.1 bacterium | reverse complement strand
TACCGATTTTAGTTTTATCGGCGCAGTTCATGGTATTCTCAAATCATTTATTGATGATGTATTTGAGTGTTGAATTTGTTTCTATACTTTCTTATATATTGATTGCGTATGATATCAGAAATCAAGAGAGGGCTGAAGCATCAATAAAATATATACTCTTCGGAGTCTTAGCATCTGCATTGATGTTATACGGATTGAGTTTATTGTACACTATCAGTAATGAGTTACAATTCAACTCCGCATTTTTATCGAACTTATCGAAGGCAGGAGCCGATGTAGTGATCTTACCGATCGTATTATTTTTAGCAGGCTTCTTTTATAAGATTTCGGCATTCCCGATGCATTATTATGTGCCCGATGTTTACGAAGGCACGAAGCCGAAAGTATTGGCGATCATCAGCACGATTCCGAAAATTGCAGGTGTCGCATTATTGTTGAACTTCACAAAAGTATTCAGCTTTGAATATCATAATACGACTTTGGTATGGCCAAGTTTTCCATTTGCAGAGTTAATCGCATGGATCGCCATAGCAACATTATTCGTAGCCAACTTATCGGCTATCTCACAGAAAAATATCAAGAGAATTTTTGCTTACTCGAGTATTTCGCATACTGGATTTATCTTAATGGGTATCGCATCATTCAGCACAGTTGGCGAGAGTAGTTTATTATTTTATACCATCATTTTTGCGATCAGCAATGTGGCGGTGTTTTTTATTATCGAACAATTAGAGCAGAATTATAATATCAAAACGCTCGATGATTTGAAGGGTTATTTTACGAACCATGCATTATCGTCGGTATTGATAGTGATGGTATTGGCATCCTTAATAGGCTTGCCACCATTTGCCGGCTTTGTGGCAAAATTCTATGTGTTCTCAGCGGTCTTCGAGCAATATGTTCAATTACAGAACAATGTCTTTTTATATTTATTAATAGCAGGGGCGATCAATACGGTAGTCTCTTTGTTTTATTATTTCAACATCGTGAAAGTCATCTTCTTAGGTCGAGAAAATGCATTGCCTAAAAAGAAAGCGAGTGTATTAATTTCGGTATTGATTTTTGTTTTAGTGTGGATGTTAGTAATACTCGGCATTTTCCCAGATTATTTAGTTTAATAAATCGGTTTTTTACTCTATCTTTGTGCCTTAGTGACCAAGCAATGAGTGATTCAATCAAACATGAGTGCGGAATCGCACTTATCAGACTCAAAAAACCTCTTTCATTTTATCAGGAAAAATACGGCACGGCCTTATATGGCCTAAATAAACTGTATTTATTGATGTCGAAACAGCAGAACCGCGGCCAAGATGGGGCGGGAGTAGCAACGATTAAAATTGATGTGCCTCCGGGCGAGCGTTATATTTCGAGACATCGATCTACGAGTAAAAATGCAGTGCCTGAAATTTTCGAGCACATAGGGCAACGCATTGCAGAAGTAGAAGCATTAGACCCTGTACAATTCAAAAATGCAGACTGGTTAAAAGCTAACGCACCTTATACTGGTGAGTTATTATTAGGTCATTTACGTTACGGCACATTCGGTGGTAACAGCATTGAACAATGTCATCCCTTTTTACGTCAGAATAACTGGATCACCAGAAACTTAATCGTGGCAGGTAATTTCAACATGACGAATGTTGGTGAATTATTAGAGCAGCTGTACGAATTAGGTCAACATCCGAAGGAGAAAGCAGATACGGTAACTGTATTAGAAAAAATCGGACATTTCTTAGACGATGAAAATCAAAAATTATTTGATTACTATAGATCATTAGGACATTCAAATGTAGAGATCACCAAATTTATTGCAGAGCAATTAGATGTTAGCAGTGTGTTGACACGTTCGGCAAAAAGTTGGGATGGAGGTTATACAATTTGTGGAATGATAGGACATGGAGATGCATTTGTAATGCGTGACCCATCAGGTATTCGTCCGGCTTTTTATTACGAAGACGAAGAAGTAGTCGTAGTAACATCAGAGCGACCAGCGATACAAACAGCCTTTAATATTCCGCTAGAAGAAATTCATGAGATAGATCCGGGGCATGCTTTAATCATTAAGCGTAACGGACAAACGAGCTTGCAAATGTTCAGAGAGCCATTAGAAAAAAAATCATGTTCATTTGAGCGAATTTATTTTTCTAGAGGTAATGATGCATCGATCTACAGAGAGCGTAAGCAACTCGGAAGATTATTGGTGAATAAAATTATAAAGTCGATCGACAATGATTTAGAGAACACTGTATTTTCTTACATACCAAACACTGCAGAAGTTGCATTTTATGGTATGGTAGAAGGAGTGCATAAACATATCAAAGCATACCAAAAAGAAAAAATATTAAATCATCAACACGAGCTCGACAATGAAAAATTAGAGAAGCTATTAAACATGGCTCCGCGTGTTGAGAAAATTACTTTGAAGGATGTTAAGTTAAGAACATTCATCACGCAAGATCAAGATCGTAAAGACATGGTCGCGCATGTGTACGATACCACTTACGGCATAATCAATAAAGGCAAAGACAATTTAGTAGTGCTTGATGATTCAATCGTTAGAGGCACCACTTTAAAGCAAAGTATATTAAGAATTCTTGATCGCTTAGGTCCGAAGAAAATCATCATCGTATCATCTGCACCACAAATCAGATATCCTGATTGCTATGGTATCGACATGAGTAGAATGGGAGAGTTCGTAGCCTTTACAGCAGCGATACAATTATTAAAAGACCGTAAGCTAGAGCATATCATACAAGAGACCTATGAAAAATGCAAGGCACAAGAAAATTTACCGAAAGAAGAAATTAGAAATTTCGTAAAAGATATTTACAAGCCATTCACTGCAGAAGAAGTTTCACAAAAAATTGCAGAGATGGTTCGCCCCGAAGACATCGACGCAGAAGTAGAAGTAATCTACCAAAGCTTAGAAGATTTACATTTAGCGAGTCCGGGTCACTTAGGCGACTGGTACTTCTCAGGCGATTTCCCAACACCAGGTGGAATGAGGGTGGTGAATAATGCGTTCATAAATTATGTGGAGGGGAATGATAAGCGCGCTTACTAAGACGTATTCAGTATTCAGTATTCAGTATTCCGATGTGCTAGATTTTAGGGGAGGTGGAAGGAATTAAAGAAATAAAAGAAGGTTAGAATTTAAAAGATTCTAACCTTCTTTATTTTTAGTAACTAGTAATTAGTCACTAGTAACTAACACTAGCCTTCTAGCCTACTAACTTACTAACTTACTAAAATAGAAACACTTTCACCATCATCACCACTGCAAAAACTATCAGCGCTGATCCTACAAGACGATTCATCCACAATACAACTTTTTCAGAAAAGAGATGTCGTACTTTACTTGCGAAGTAAGCTTTGCCTAAATCAGTAGAGAGAACGGTGAACATCGAACAGAAGATGAATACTTTTATATCGTAATTTGTATAGTCGGCATTTGTGCCAAGGTAAGAGACAAGTCCGATCCAGTAAAATAACATACCCGGATTTAGCAAATTCATTAGTAAGCCTTTTAAGAAATACCCCGTGTGTTTTAATTTACTCGTAGTACTTTCTGCTTCGGCGTTTATATCGGGTTTCTTAATTAAATATCTGTATCCGATAACAATCAAGAAAGCACCGCCAATCACTGCAATAAATTTCTGATTAGATTCAGCAAGAGAAATTAAACTCGCGCCTAAGAAAGTGGTCACTACAAAAATAGTATCGGCAAAGAAAACACCCATCGCAAAAGAAGCTCCGGCAAAAAATCCTTTCTGAATACTGGTTCTGATGAGTGAGAAAAATGCAGGTCCGGTCATGAGGGTCATGAGCAGGCCAGCAGAGATACCACCGAGGATGAGTTTGTACATGAGGCTAAAATCGAGAAAAAAGTTGGGAGATACAAGAGAGGGGGCAAAGACGCGGAGGTTCACGCAAAGACGCAAAGGTGAAATAACGCAAAGGGAGCAAAGAGAAATTGTTAAGAGGCAAAGGATGATAAATAATCCTGCATTTATGCAGTTGTGTACTAATTGTAGATTTTAAAACTTTGGATATGAATGAAAATGAATTATCTAATATTATTATCGGAGCAGCTTTAACTGTTCATAGAGATTTAGGACCAGGACTTTTAGAGTCTGTATATGAAGAATGTTTTGATTTTGAATTAAATGAAAGAGATATAAAATTTGAAAGACAAAAATATATTCCAGTAGTCTATAAGAACATTAAATTAGAAGGAGCTTTCAGAGCTGATTTTATCATTGAAAATAAAATCATTGTAGAATTAAAAGCAGTCGAAAGTATTGCAAACACTCATAAATCACAATTACTTACTTATTTAAAACTAACTGATTTAAAATTAGGCTTACTAATCAACTTTAATAACTCTCTTCTAAAAGATGGTATCCACAGAGTCGTAAACAAATTATAAAAACCTTTGCCTCTTATTATTTTGTCTTTTATTAATTTGCCTTTGCTCCCTTTGCGTTATTTCACCTTTGCGTCTTTGCGTGAAACTCTGCGCCTTCGCTTCCTCTTCCCTCAAAATGTTTCACTAAATTGCGGCCGATGAAACCCTCTTTCCCCCACATCTTCATGAACCTCGCCGCCGACCTCGCGAAGCGTTCTCATTGTATCAAAGCCCAAGTGGGTGCGGTGCTCGTAAAAGATACCCGTATCATTTCTATAGGCTATAACGGTCCGCCGGCTGATACCCATAACTGTGATGAAGAATGGCCTGAACATGGTTGCCCGAGAGATTCGAAGGGGAGCTGCTCTTTGGCCTTACACGCTGAAGAAAATGCGATACTTTTTGCTGTTAAAAACGGTGCCCAGTTAGAAGGCGCTACTTTATATACAAAACTTTCTCCATGCCTTTCTTGCGCTCGATTGATCTTCTCATCTGGCGTCAAAAAAGTATATTACCAACATTCATATGCTGAGTACAAAGGACTTGCGAGTGATGAGGGTGTTGACTTCTTAAATAAGTTCGGGGTGCTCACTGAAAGATACCACGAATAATATTATCTTTGCCCATGGCTGAAAAAATTATAATCCTTGATTTTGGCTCTCAATACACACAGCTTATCGCCCGTAGAGTCAGAGAACTAAATGTTTATTGTGAAATTCACCCTTATAACAAAGTGCCAGAAATTGGCAGCGATGTGAAAGGTGTTATCTTATCAGGCTCGCCACATTCTGTGCGCGAAGAAAATGCTCCCGAAGTTGATTTTATGTCGCTCGCTAAAAATATTCCTCTTTTAGGGGTTTGCTATGGTGCGCAGTTAATCGCTCAAAAGTCGGGTGGCAATGTAATGCCTTCTAAGATCCGTGAATACGGACGTGCGAATTTGCAATTCATCAACCACGAAAATAATTTACTTTCAGCAGTAAGCGCTGGCTCACAAGTGTGGATGTCGCATGGCGATACCATCTCTGAAGTGCCAGAAAATTTTGATATCATCGCAAGCACCGACTCTGTTCGTGTGGCTGCTTATCAAATAAAGAATACCCAAATTTATGGTATTCAATTTCACCCAGAAGTAACGCACTCTGTAGA
>JBKCCA010000209.1:0-8069 GCA_046305595.1 bacterium | reverse complement strand
GTTGTTCCTCGTAAGGAGGTAGACATAAAACCTAGAGTATCGGGTATTGTTGAGGAATTGTATGTTGAAGCAGGACAGATGGTACGTAGAGGTGATAAAATTGCGAGAGTAAAAATCATTCCGAATATGGTGAATTTGAACGAAGCAGAAAGCAGATTAAATCGTTCTAAAATAAATTTCAATACTGTAAAAGCAGAATACGAAAGAAATAAAAAACTATTTGAACAGAAAGTAATATCATTAGCAGACTTTCAAAGAGTTGAATTAAATTACAATACAGCAAATGAAGAAGTAGAGACTGCAGATAATAACTTGCAATTAATAAAACAAGGAACATCAAAGTCAATGGGTTCTGCTACTAATACAATAATAACTGCTACAATTGATGGTATGATATTAAATGTTCCGGTTAAAGTTGGTAATTCGGTAATAGAAAGTAATACGTTTAACGAAGGTACTACAATCGCCACCGTAGCTGATATGCAAGACATGATATTTCAAGGGAAAGTAGATGAATCAGAAGTTGGTAAAATAAAACAAGGTATGGCTTTGATAGTAACTATTGGAGCAATAACTACTGATAAATACGAAGCCGTATTAGAATATATATCACCTAAAGGTGTTGAGCAAGATGGTGCAATACAATTCGAAATAAAAGCTGCAATGAAGCTTAAACAAGGAAGCTTCATAAGAGCAGGTTACTCAGCAAATGCAGATATAGTTTTAGAAAGAAAAGATTCTGTATTAACCATTCCAGAGAGTGTCATTAAATTTGAAGGCGACTCAGCTTATGTAGAAATAGAAACAAACAATCAGGTATTTAAGAAAACTTACATTAAAACAGGCTTATCTGATGGCATCAATATAGAAGTAATAAATGGATTAGATAAGAAGACTAAACTAAAAGGGAATAAAAAAGAAGAGATTGAAGTAGTAGAAAATAAATAAATAAAAAAGCCCGATTTTATCGGGCTTTTTTATTTGCTATCAATCGTTACAAATGTCTTGGGACGAATAAAGAACGTTGATTGATATTATATAGACGTTGAATATGTGCTAATAGTTGTACGACTTAAGAAATATCTTCGAAGTTTTTCGCTTCTAAAATCTTTTCAACTGTAAAACCTTCTGCAAAAATACCATTGCGAGTAAGTTTACCGAATTCTCTAGACCTCGATATTATTGTCTCAAAAAACTGAGGTGAAGAAATATAAGTATTAGGCTCACTAGAATTCGGATCAAAAAATTGAGTTTTAAATGCTCTTATCGAATCTAATTTTTGTTCTTGCTCTGCTGTGATATCTATAACAAAATCAGGCTGTATATAACGATCTTGTATGTAATGATAAATTGCTGCAGGTCTCCATGGCTCTTGACTTTTACCATCTTCAATTGTTTCAATTTTTCTTAATCCAGATTTAAAGAAAGCCTCCGATACTAATTTTGCACCTCTACCATGATCAGGATGACGATCATCTATCGCATTAGCCAATATGGTATTAGGTTTATATTTTCTGATCATTCGGATGATAGCAAGCTGAGACTCCTTCCCTAAATCAAAAAAGCAATCTTCTAATGCTAAGTTTTCTCTAACATGAATTCCTAAAATTTCTGTAGCAGCTCTTGATTCGGCAGCTCTAGTTTCAGCAGTTCCTCTTGTACCCATCTCCCCTCTTGTAAGGTCAATAATACCTACCTTCTTGCCCATTTTTACGTACTTAATGATTGTGCCAGAGCATGATAGCTCAGCATCATCTGGGTGGGCAGCAAATACTAATAAATCAAGTTTCATATGTCAAAGATAACAAAAGTATGGCATTTGGGTTTGGAGGACGATTAAGATAAAAGAAAATAGAAAATTGTAATACTTACGACATGTTACTGTATACTGACTATAATCTTCTCTATCTCTGCATCTTCACCAAAGGGATCGTAATGAGATTTTAGATTTGAACCAAAAAGTCGAGCTAATGATTGCCAAAAGAATGCATTAAGGTTACCTTTTAAATCTTGTAGAACACGGTAACTAGTATTACCTGTTTGTCTATCAATTAATTTTATAAGTATTTTGCCCTGACTGACTGTTAATTTCTTTAGTTCAGCCTCAAACTTTTGCATAATTTCTTTTTCTGTTTTTTCAACCAATGCTTTCTGAACTCTCTTATCATTAGTCATGGCTAACTCCTTCTCCAATTGCTTGAACTTCTCTCCCGCTAGCTTTGCATAGGGCCATACTTTTATAACATCTCTTCGAAGTTTTGTGTATTTAACTTGTGCACGTTTTGATTTGAAAATTCTTTGAGAATAAATATTTACCATAGGTAAATAAGCAAAGGGTATTGTATCTCCATCTACTACTATGGCTTGCACCATAAGAGTATCATTCTTACCAAATTCAACTTGTGCTTTCACACTTTCGTATGAAAGAATTGTTAAAAATAGAGTTAAAAGTAGTGTAGTTCTGAACAATTTCATTTACTATATAACCAAATATCACTATTATTATTATTTTTCGAACATAAACAATTGTTTTTTTTAAATTTAGGCATGCACAACATAGACATAGAAGCGGAAAAAAAAGAAATACAAAAGCGATATCGTGCTTTGTTAAAAGCCTGTAAATCTACCATGGAAAAGGGCGATAAACGTCAAATACGTTTGGCCTTCGAAATGTCTGTAGAAGCTCATAAAAACATGAGGCGAAAATCGGGTGAACCCTATATTTATCACCCTATTGCAGTAGCTCAAATTGCTGCAGAGGAAATCGGATTAGGTACTACATCCATATGCTGTGCATTGCTTCATGATGTAGTAGAAGATACAAATATCACACTTGAAGATATCGAAAGAGAGTTTGGCAAAAAAGTAGCCAATATTATCGATGGCTTAACAAAAATATCTGGAGTATTCGACCAAACAAGTTCTATTCAAGCTGAGAACTTCAGAAAAATGCTATTAACTCTTGCCGATGATGTAAGAGTAATTCTAATAAAATTAGCAGATAGGTTACATAACATGCGTACTCTCGACAGTATGCCTCGTGATAAACAATTAAAGATATCATCTGAAACTATCTACCTCTACGCTCCTCTCGCTCATAGATTAGGTTTATATGCCATAAAATCAGAGCTTGAAGACCTCTCAATGAAATTCACAGAATCAAGTACTTATAAATTCATAGCTCAAAAACTAAACGAGACTAAATCTGAAAGATCAAAATTTATTAATGAATTTATAAAGCCTTTAAAAGATGAACTTTCAAAACAAGAACTAGAAGCAAATCTTTTTGGTAGACCTAAATCAATTCATTCTATCTGGAAAAAAATGAAATCAAAAGGTATACCTTTTGAAGAAGTATATGATCTTTTTGCCATCAGAATAATTTTAGATTCTGCATTCGAAAATGAAAAAGCCGATTGTTGGAAAGCATATTCAATTGTTACCGATAAATATATACCAAACCCTGATAGATTAAGAGACTGGATTTCCTCACCAAAAGGTAATGGCTATGAATCATTACATACAACAGTTATGGGTCCGAATGGCAAATGGGTTGAAGTTCAAATTCGCTCTAAGAGAATGAACGAAATAGCTGAAAAGGGCTTCGCAGCGCATTGGAAATATAAAGAACAGAGTAATGAAAACGGACTAGATCAATGGATTCAAAAAGTTCGTGAGGTACTAAATAGTCCTGAAGCCAATGCCCTCGATTTCCTCGATGATTTTAAAATGAATCTCTTCTCTGATGAGATTTTCATATTTACCCCTAATGGTGATTTAATGAAACTGCCTTTTGGTGCTACAGCATTAGATTTCGCATTTGAAATACATACTGACCTAGGTAGTAAATGCATAGGGGCTAAAGTAAACCATAAATTAGTACCTCTATCACATAAACTTCTAAACGGAGATCAAGTTGAAGTAATAACCTCTGATAAACAAAAACCTAAAGATGATTGGCTAAATTTTGTTATCACCTCTAAAGCTAAAGCCAAAATAAAATCAGCATTAAAAGAGTATAAAGTGAAAATTGCTGAAGATGGTAAAGAGATAATGGAGCGTAAACTAAAAAGCTTGAAAATCAATAATAACAGCCAAACCATTAATAAAATAACGCTGTTCTTCGGACTTCCAAGTAATATAGAATTGTATTTTAAAGTTGCTAAAGGTGAAATTGATTTAAAAGAACTTAGAGAGTTTCAACTTGCTGAGAAAAAGCCAAGTCAAAAAACTCCTGAAAAAATTGAAAAAGAATCTCTTGATAAATACATGAAACAAGTCAAGAGCAAAGACTCAGACATCCTACTTATTGGTGAAGATTTACATAAAATAGATTATAAACTTGCCCCATGTTGTAATCCTATTCCTGGTGATGATGTATTTGGCTTCGTAACCATCAATGAAGGTATTAAAATTCACAGAACTAATTGTCCGAATGCCATTAAACTCATGTCAAACTTCGGTTATAGAATTGTGAAGGCTAAGTGGACCGGACAAAAAGAAATTGCCTTTTTAACGGGTATTAGGTTGACAGGGACCGACGATGTGGGAGTTGTAAATAACATCACCAAGGTTGTTTCTAACGACTTTAAAGTGAATATGCGATCAATTACTGTTGATTCTGACGATGGTATTTTTGAAGGTACATTAATGGTATATGTGAATGATACCTCACATTTAGATACCCTAATCAAGAAGCTAAAACAAGTTAATGGTGTAATATCAGTAACTCGATTCGATACCAACAACGCAAGTGTTTAAAACTTCATAAATTATAGAGGTGTTAATGATGAATAAATAATTAATTTTGTTCTGTTTAAGGGTTAAAAATGTCAACAAACGATACTATTGGTAATGTAAAAAAGATTTTTGAAGCTTATTTAGAAAGCAGAAGTCTTCGTAAAACGCCTGAGCGCTTTGCAATTTTAGAAGAAATATATTCTAGAAACGATCATTTTGATGTTGAATCTCTATACATCCATATGAAAAATCGTAAATATAGAGTCAGTAGAGCCACTGTTTACAATACACTTGAGCTATTACTTTCTTGCGATTTAGTTACTAAACACCAGTTTGGTAAGAATATGGCCCAATTTGAAAAATCATATGGCTATAAACAACACGATCATATCATCTGCATAGATTGTGGTAAGGTTGTAGAATTTTGCGACCCTAGAATTCAACAAATACAATCAATGATGGGTGATCTTTTGAAATTTGAAATTACTCACCACTCATTAAATCTATATGGTTCATGTACCAAACTAAAAAATGATGGTAAGTGTGAATCATACAACAATCAACAAAATTTAACCAATTCAAATACAACGAAATAAGAATTACATATGCGCGTGGATGTTTTATTAGGCTTACAATGGGGAGACGAAGGTAAAGGTAAAATCGTAGACGTTTTATGTCCGCAATACGATTTAATCGCAAGGTTTCAAGGTGGACCTAATGCTGGTCATACCTTAGAATTCGATGGCAAGAAATATGTTTTAAATACTATACCCTCTGGTGTATTTAATGATAAAACATTAAATCTTATTGGTAATGGTGTCGTTATTGATCCTGTTATCTTCAAAAAAGAAATAGATAAATTAAGAGAAAATGGTTATGATCCAATTGCCAAAGGTAAATTGGTCATTGCTAAAAAAGCTCATTTAATATTACCTACTCATAGACTTCTAGATGCAGCATCTGAGTCAAGAATGGGTAATTCAAAAATCGGATCAACTTTAAAAGGTATCGGTCCGACATACCAAGATAAAATCGGCAGAAGTGGTTTACGCGTAGGTGATACTATGTTACCTGACTTCAAGGAGAAATACGATACACTTATCGCTAAACATTTAGAGACACTTTCGCATTATGATATTGATACTGATTTCTCTGAATACGAAAAACAGTGGTTCGAAGGCATCGACTTACTTAAGTCAATGCAACAAGTAGACTCTGAACACTTAGTGAATAAATATTTATCTGAAGGTAAAAAAGTATTAGCTGAAGGTGCTCAAGGTACCTTATTAGATATCGACTTCGGATCTTATCCCTATGTTACTTCATCAAATACCACAACTGCCGGTGCTTGCACAGGCCTAGGTGTCGCTCCTTCTAAAATTGGAGATGTGATAGGTATTTTCAAGGCATATTGTACTCGTGTTGGTGGCGGACCATTCCCTACTGAATTAGATAATGAGATTGGTGAAGAATTACGTAGAATCGGACACGAATTTGGTGCTACAACAGGTAGACCAAGAAGATGTGGATGGATAGATTTGCCAGCATTAAAATATGCTATATTATTAAATGGCGTTACAGAATTAGTGATGACTAAAGCCGATGTACTAAGTGGTTTTGAATCAATAAAAGTATGTACTCATTATATCTGGAATGGCGAGAAAATTAACTACATGCCATATGATATTTTAAGTATCAAACCTGAACCTGTTTGGGAAGAGTTAGAAGGATGGAAAGAAGATTTGACAAGCATTACAGATAAAAATGAAATACCAACTAAATTGGTAGAATACATTCAGTATTTAGAAAAGGAATTAAATGTTCCTATTAAATATTTATCTGTAGGTCCAGATAGAGTTCAAACTTTATTGATGTCGTAATTAAATGTTTAAAATTACTGCCACCGAAGAGCATAAATTAGAACTCATTCGCTGGGTAGATAAACATTATCATCATTATTGCTTACTTGATAGTAACCAATATCAAGATAAATACTCTACATTAAATTGGGAACTAGCTTTTGGTACTAAAAGAGTTTTATCTAGCACTTATGAAAATGCTTTCGAGCAATTAAAAAAGTTCTGTGATTATAACTCTGCTAGAGTGTATGGTTTACTTTCTTACGATTTAAAAAATGATACCGAAAAATTATCATCTGCTAATAAGTCGATAATTAATTTCCCCGACATAGCCTTTTTTGAACCCGAATTTATAGTTACAGAACTTGATGGATATTTAGTTTCAGAAAAATTTAATTTAGAAAATAACTTAAGTGTTGTAAGCGATGATCAAATTCATGAACATCCGCAGAAATATTTCAAAGAAGTTCAAACTGAATCAGAATACATCGAGAGTATAAAGACCTTGAAAAAACATATCTACGACGGAGATATTTACGAAATTAATTATTGTATATCATTTATAATTTCAGAATACAAATGCAACGTGGTTAGTATATACAATCAACTAAAAAAATTTTCTCCTAATCCGTTTTCTTGTCTCTTAAAATTCAACAATCAATATGTAATCTCCGCAAGTCCAGAGCGCTTCCTCAAAAAACTTGGCAAGAAAATTATTTCGCAGCCAATTAAGGGAACTATCAAACGAACAGATAATATCGACAGAGATAAAGAAGAACTGTTGAATTCTGAAAAAGAACGTGCTGAGAATGTAATGATAGTCGATCTAGTTCGTAATGATCTAAAAAAATGTTCAGAGACAGGTACCATACAAGTAGAAGAATTGTTTGGCATCTATACTTTCCCTCAATTACATCAAATGATTAGTACAATTGTAAGTACTGCAAAAAAGAATTTACATGTAGTTGATATAATTAAATCGTGTTTCCCGATGGGATCAATGACTGGTGCACCAAAGGTTAGAGCTATGCAATTAATTGAAGAGTATGAAAAAGTGAAAAGGTCAGCTTTTTCAGGTGCTGTAGGCTATATTGATAATGATAAAAAAGAGTTTGATTTTAATGTTATAATTCGCTCCTTGTTTTACGATAGCGAAACAAAAACTTTAAGTTACAATGTTGGTAGTGCAATTACTTATGATTCAATTCCAGCAATTGAATACGAAGAATGCATGTTAAAAGCCAAAGCCATCAAGAAAGTACTAGGAATAAAATAGAAAAAGGTATTAAACTTTTCAGTATAATACCTTTTTCTTTTTTCAATTTTCTATTTTCTATTTGATGATTACTTTCTCAACTTTCTCAATTCCATTTACTCTTAACTTTAATAAGTAAAGGCCTGAGTTGATTTCATTATTAGTATTTAACTCTATACTATGATTACCTGTATTCATTAATGAAGCATCTAAAG
>JBKCCA010000208.1:0-2211 GCA_046305595.1 bacterium | reverse complement strand
CGAACTGAATGTCAATTGTAAAGAGTTTATTAAACTCATCGCTACTATTGCCCATAATTGAATTAGTGATAATCATGTGCCGAGTTGATGATACAGGTAAGAACTCTGTTAATCATTCAATGATGGCAATGATAATCGCCTGTATTAAATTCATTAGTCTCTTGGTTTTTTAAGTATGCCATAAGTTACAATCACAAAGCCTGCGATTACAACAATAGGAGCTAATGTAATTTTTCTAAAATCTAAAATATCTTCAGTACCCGACATTAAAATAAATCCGAGTAATACTGTTAATACACCAATGATTAAGAATTTATAATTCTCTTTACCAAAAACAAAGTCAATGTTTTTAGTAGCGCCTTCTGCTTTTTTATTTTCTGTTTTTGCCATGATTCCGTATTCTGTATTAAGTATTCCGCATTCCGATTTGCTATTTTCGTTTTTCGTATTTCTATTTTATCTTTTTTCTAGCTACTAGCTTCTTTTTTACTTGCTGTAAAGCTCGTCCACACTCTGATTCAAATACTTGTTCACCGCAAAGTAAGTACTCATGAATGAAATTAATAATCCCATGCTTAATATGCCAATAAATAATATTGCAAATTCAAAGTAGTCTTGTAAAATCACTAAGTCTGGCACTTCAGTTCTAGCGATAAATAATGTCGCTATCAACAAAGCAATTGCTATCAATGAACCTAACAAGCCATGTAACATACCAGCCACAATAAATGGCTTACGAATGAAGCCGCGTGTTGCGCCAACTAATTGCATACTACGAATGATAAATCGTTGCGAATACATCGCTAGTCTTATGGTATTATTTATTAGGGCTACCGCTATTAATAGCATCACACCACCAAAAGCGATAATGATGATACTTATTGAACTTAAGTTTTGATTTACTAAATCAACTAAGGATTCTTGGTATACCACTTCTTTAACGTTATTCTTCTTTTGCAATCGACGAATGAATTTTTGTATCTCTTCATTTGTTGCATAATCTGCTCTCAAATAAACGTCGATTGAGGCAGAAAGTGGATTGTATCCTAAGAATTTTACGAAGTCCTCGCCCAAATCTTTCGATAAATTACGAGCTGCTAATTCTTTACTTACGTATTCAGTAGATTTAATAGCCTGATTTTTTTCAATCTCTTTCTGAAGTTTAAAGATTTCAGAATCTTTAGCTTGTTCATCGAGAATAACATTTAGTACAATATTCTCTTTTACGAAGTTCGATAAGTTTTTCGCATGTAAAACGATCAAGCCTAACATACCAATCATTAACAATACCAATGAGATACTGAAGATGGTTGAAATGTAAAATGTCTTGACTCCTTTTTTAGGTAATTGCTCGTTATTTTGACTCATATGCATAGCTAACGTTGCGAAGATAAAAAATCTTATCTAATCTGAACGAGCTTTCTGAGGTAATGTGATGCCTTTTTAATAAATTCGCGGCTGTATAAGTATATGGACTATCAATTTAAGAATATCGAGCAAGACTGGCAGGCGTATTGGGCTGCTAATAAAGTATTTAAGGCTGAAAATCAAAGTGCTAAGCCAAAATATTATGTATTAGACATGTTTCCGTACCCATCGGGTGCTGGCTTACATGTGGGCCACCCGTTGGGCTATATTGCTACTGATATATTCTCAAGATATAAGCGTTTAAAGGGTTTCAACGTATTGCACCCTATGGGTTATGACTCATTCGGATTGCCTGCGGAGCAGTATGCGATTCAAACGGGCCAACATCCGGCTATAACAACAGCCCAAAATGTTGCGCGCTATCGTGAACAATTAGATCGCATCGGATTCTCGTTTGATTGGGATCGTGAGGTGAAAACATCAGACCCTAGTTATTATCGCTGGACACAATGGATTTTCTCGCAATTATTTCAATCGTGGTACAATAATGATTCTAATAAGGCAGAAGATATTTCAACACTTATTCAAATTTTCGAAAATTCTGGTAATGCGAATGTCAATTCAGCTCATCATTGTGAAGAGTTATTTACTTCGGATGATTGGAAGCAATTTACTGAAGAGCGCAAGCAAACGATTCTACTTCAATATAGATTAGCCTACTTAGCAGATTCATGGGTGAATTGGTGCCCAGCATTAGGTACTGTTTTAGCAAACGATGAAGTAAAAGACGGATACTCAGAAAGAGGTGGTTACCCTGTTGAACAGAAATTGATGAAGCAATGG
>JBKCCA010000207.1:0-6359 GCA_046305595.1 bacterium | reverse complement strand
ATTTAATAATCACTCCGCGATGTTAGGCGTTGTAGTTTTTCTTGCTATGCTAGGTAATTTAATAGTAGCAGGCATAGTAGGGGTGTCGGTACCCATAATTCTAGAGAAATTAGGCTTTGACCCAGCTGTTGCATCGTCAATATTTTTAACTGCTTTTACTGATACCTTAGGATTCTTGTTAGTACTGGGTCTAGGTTCTTATTTCTTACTGTAATTACATATTACTTATTTTTTTCTGCATCTCTAACATGATGTTTGTTAGTTGAGAAATACTCATCTCTTGTTCAGGTTCAGGGAATACAGTGCTTATATAAGCCTTAGCTTTCCATATTTCTAAAATCTCATCAAGATCAATATTATAAGGCTCGTATGCTTTATTATCAGATTTTAATATATAGCTTTTACTCTCTTTTGATTTTGTGATGATTCGTTTATAAACTATACCATCGTTTTTGCTAATTAACACATAGGTTTCGTTCGTTTTTATCTGTTTCCAATCATCTAAATATTCTCCAACTACAATGCTTCCTGGCTGAATAGGCAACATCGAATCACCTTTAATTTCAAATGCTCTGAATGTGCCACCTTGTAACATTGGTAAATGAAACTTTGGTAGTTCTCTAACAAATTCAGGGTCTGAATATCCGTTCACATATCCAGCTGATGCTTTCACAGGTACTAATTCTATGTTCTCGTTGTCATTCTGATCAACTGTTATACTTAGTACTCTTAGATTACCTGCATTTATCTCATTTTCTTTTTCTTTCTTCTTATCACGCTCATCTAACCATTTATCAGTTATTTTTTCTGATACTAGCTCATCAACAGTAATGCCAAAATAATTAGCAATTTGCTTCATATTGTCCATCTTCGGACTTGCACGATCTTCTTCATATGCACCGATCATAGAGCGTTTAATACTCAGTAAATCAGCAAATTGTTGTTGAGTTAGGTTTCTTTTCTTACGTAAGAATTTTATGTTAGCGCTAATTTTTTTCATGTTTTTGTTTTAAAATGCTAAAATAATTAGTATTATTGCGTATAAAATTAGTAAAAATATTTTAATAATCAACTAAAATTTTTAGCTATGGTAGTAGAAAGAGAGTTTAATTTATTAACAAAAGGCCCGGTAACACCTGCTAAGTACATTTATTTTATTACAAATTCGAACAGATCGATAATAACAGTAGGATTAACGGAGAACATATTATTTTTTGCTAAAAATTTGAGGAACAACTTAGAATTATTTCAATTAGGGCAAAGCAGTACAAATCGTTTGGTATATTTTGAAGAGTATGAAAATGTATTTAGTGCGAAGGAGAGATATAGAGAATTGAATAGATGGACAAGGGCTCAGAAGGAGAAATTGATAAGATTGTATAACCAAGACTGGACGGATTTATCGGAGGCTGTGATAATAGATTCATTGATGAACGATTCACATAAAAAAAACCCGGCCAAAAGACCGGGTTTTAACTACAACTAAACCAAAACCCTGGAAAAACCAGGTTACCTATTATGCTATTATAACAACAAAATTTTAGTCTTGTTGTTTTGTATCTAATAAATGACATTAATATGATTATTCAACCGATTTTTCATATTCGATTTTATTATCTATATTTCATTATAATTAGATATGCGCAAAATAAACAAATTCGGTTACCTTTTAGTTTTTACTATTCCAATTTCTTTTTTACTGAGTTTTTACTCTGGTAATACATACATGATGTATTCATTGCCATTTATGATGTTTATTGTTATGCCAATAATAGATCCATTATTTGGTGTTGATAATCAAAATTATGACTCTGAGAAAGAAAAGCAATTGAAAGATGAATCATTTTATAAAGTTGTATTATATGCATGGGCAATAGTACAAACATTGATGATGCTATGGATAGTTTATCAGTTTGCTATTAGATCTATTAGCACTGCATATATTATTCCTATGGTAATTAATACGATGATTATGAATGGGGGGGTGGGTATAGTGGTGGCACATGAACTCGGACATAAAAACAATAAGTTAGATAAGTATTTAGCAAAGTTATTATTGATACAAGTATTTTACGGACATTTTACAGTTAAGCATAACAGAGGTCATCACTTAAACGTAGGCACACCATTAGATACAGCGACAAGCAGATTAGACCAAACTTATTATAGTTTTTGGAAACAGTCAGTGTTCAAAGGCTTTATTAGTGCTATTGAAATTGAAAATGAATATCTAAAAAATAAAAAAATTAAAAAAAGTCTCTTTAATCATGAGGTCTATTATTCTGTTTTCTTTAGTTGTCTATTTTTATTGTTGAGTTCGTTAATAGTGTATGTATTTAATGAGCAAATGTTATTATTATACCTTGTATTCTTTATTGCTCAGACCTTCTTGTCTATCTCTTTATTAGAGTCTGTTGAATATATTGAACATTATGGTATTATTAGAAATTTAAAAGAAGATAGTACGTATGAAAAAACGAATGCTACCCATAGTTGGAATGCCAACTTCATCATAAGTAATTACTTCCTATTTCAATTACAAAGACATTCAGATCATCATTTATACGCCACGAAAAACTACCAAATTTTAAAACAATATGATGAAAGTCCGCAGTTACCAAACGGCTACCCTGCAATGGTACTACTTACATTATTACCTCCAATTTGGTTTAAAATAATGAACAAAAGAGTAATTACCTGGAAAAACGAGAATGAATAAAATAGAGATAATTGTAGAATATTTTGAATATCAATTTGATGAATTAAGAATTGATGAACAAGAGCTTATTAATCAATCAATAATAGCTAGAGAAAATGCTTATGCACCTAATTCAAAATTTAGAGTAGGAGCTGCATTAAAATTAGATAATGGCGAATTTATTTTAGGTAATAATCAAGAGAATAAAGCATCTCCATCAGGCTTATGTGCTGAGCGAGTAGCCTTGTTTCATTATGGTTCTTTAAATATTAAAAATGAGATTAAAGCAATCGCAGTTTGTGCGAATAATGAAACAAATGATTACATTGAAATTATTAAACCTTGTGGTGGATGTTTACAAGTTTTAGTTGAATATGAAAGCAAACAATCAAATTCAATTGTTATATATCTATATTCTAATGATGGAAAAGTATGGAAAACAACAGGAGTAAAGAATTTATTACCCCTGATGTTTAAATTCTAATTAATATTGAATAGCTACTGCATTAATTATCTCTGAACTTAAATGCTTACGCAATAAATCCATATAAGCATCAGTGCCTGTAAAACCTAAACCGCTGTCAAAAAACTCGTTAAATGCATTTGACCAATCAGATGATTTAGGGAAAATAAATGCAAAGTTTTCTATATCTGTATTATTCATTCTATGCAATTTTAAAGGTTTTTGATCCTTTTGCATTGCAGCCCAATAAGTTACTAAATCTAAAAATCCGAAATACTTCTCATTAGCAGATATTTTGTCTAATACAACATTTGGAGATTCAACGAATTCAACATTAAGCTGTGGCCAATAATTTTCTTTGATGTTCTTGATTAATTTCTCGTGTATAGATCCTTTTACAATTACTGCTGTCATTCCATTAAATTCTTTCGAAATATTTCTTACGTCAGATAATGTAGCTTTCATTACTGAGCTTACTAATACCGGCTTATTCTTTAAATAAGGTGATGAAAACTTAACTTCTCTTGCTCTGTCAGATGAGACAGTCACTGAGCCTGCACCAATCGAAACACTCTTAGTTATTTTTACTTTCTCATAGAATTTTGCGAAATCATCATTTCTTTCAAAGTTTACCTTAACCTCAATACCTTTTTTATCTTTCAACCATTTTGCAAATTGCTTGATAATATCTATTTCAATTCCAGTTGCCTCTCCGTCTGCATCTGCATATGAGTAAGGGTAGTTGTTATGATATTGTACGTTTAAGGTACCAGTTTTAGTAGACCATGCATTTGCATAGGTATTCGGACCTGGCTGCGCTTTGGCGCTGAATATGTTACAGATAATCAAAATAATTAATCCAATACTCTTTAATAAGAAGTTTTTCATGACTTTATATCGTTTTTTTAAGTTTTCCTAAATATATACAAATCTTAAGAAAATCATAAATATTAGTTTAAACTATTTAAACAGATTTTTTGAACTCAAACAGTTAAAATATTAAAATATTAGTTAGGCATGTATTTGAATTTAGTCAATAAAATAGTACCTTTGCGCAAAGGTAGAGAAATCATACGCTCTAATTTAAAACATCATATCGTTTGAGTTTTTTAGTTGGGTTTAGCGGATAAATGAAATATTTATCCGCTTTTTTTTACTCATTATTCATTTTACGTGTAAAAGCTTGTTTACACTCTCTTTATTTAACTTTAAGCCTTTATATTTACCAAAAATCAATCAAACAATATGATTAAGAAAATACTACTTTTTATTGGTATTACTTCTGTAGCTGCTTACGCAACAGCTCAAGAGAAATTACCAGATAACTTCTTTATGAAGAAGTTAAACAACGGACTAGAGGTTTTAGTAATAGAAGATGCTAATGTTCCATTGGCAACAATCGAAATTGTGGTTCGTAACGGTTCGTATACAGAGGACAAAGATTACAATGGTTTATCGCATTTATATGAACATATGTTCTTTAAAGCGAACAAAGACTATCCATCTCAAAAAGCTTTTTTAGATAAAGTAAGTGAATTAGGTGTATCATTTAATGGTACTACCTCAGAAGAAAGAGTTAACTATTTTATTACCCTTAGTAAGGAGAAGTTAACACCTGGTTTGGAGTTTATGAATTCTGCAATTCGTTACCCATTATTTGATACTACTGAGATGAGAAAAGAAAATCCGGTTGTAGCAGGTGAGTTCCAAAGAGCTGAATCGAATCCGTTTTTTGCTTTATTTGACAAAATGAACAAAGAAGTATGGGGTGATAATTATACGCGTAAGAATCCGATCGGTGATTACGAAATTATCTATACAGCTACATCACAAAAAATGAATGTTATTAAAGATAAATACTACTATCCGAATAATTCATTATTAGCTATTTGTGGTGACGTAGATCATAACAAAGTATTTGCAGAGGCAGAAAGAGTTTTTGGTACTTGGTCTCCAACTAATGTAGATCCTTTCCAAAAATGGCCTATACCTGAATTTAAACCTATCGAATATTCTAAGAATTTTATAGTTGAATCGCCAAATGCACAAGTGCCAATGTTTATGACTACTTTCCATGGTCCTGATACTCGTAATGATTTAAAAGCTACTTATGCAGCAGATGTGTTTTCATACATACTACAACAAAAAAATTCTAAATTATATAAGGAATTAGTTGAAACTGGATTAGCGTTTCAAGTGAATGTTGGTTACCAAACTGCTAAGTATGTTGGTCCGATCAGAATCATATTAGTTCCTAACCCTAGAAAACTAGAAGAGGCCTATAACATTCTTTGGAAAAACATTAATGAGTGGGATTCTGATGAATACTTTACAGATGAGCAATTACAAACTGCTAAAGATTTGTTATCAGTTTCTGAAATGTATAACATGGAAAAACCATCTAATTTTATTCATACAGTGACTTATTGGTGGTCATCAGCGAACATTTCATATTATACAAACTATACTGATAATCTTCAAAAGGTTACTCGTGATGATATAAAAAATTATGTTCGTAAATACATCAAAGGTAATCCGTATGTAATGGGAGCGATGATGAAAAACGGAATGCGTAAGAATTTTAATACTGATAAATTCTTTGCTCCAAGCTTAAGTATGGAAGAATATACATTGAGCTTTGATATGAATCAAACTGAATTAACTTCTGAAAAAAATAATGAGAAATTAGTTTCTTTAGTTCAATGGTTAAAAATAAATCCGGTTGCAAATATCTCTATCGAAGCATATACTCACGAAGGAGAGAATAAAAATACTGGTAATACTAGATACGAAACGATTTTAAACTACTTGAAAACTAATGGTATTGAGGAGACTCGTATTATTGGTACTTCTAATAAAGCTTTCCAAATCAAAAAGATTAAATCAGCTAATGCTGAAGAGCAAGCTAATAGTAGAAAAATCACTTTTGCAATTGTGAAAAAATAATTTTTTAGAAAAGAACAATGAAAAAATCAATCATATTATTATTTAGTGCATCTGTATTACTCATTAGTAATATTGCAAATGCACAAACTAAACAAGTTGCCGAAGAAATTATAGTTGATGGCTTTAAGGTAATTTATAAACCTACGAGTAATCAAATTGTAAGTGCACGTTTAGTTATTAAAGGTGGTACAACTAATTATACTAAAGAATTAGAAGGTGTAGAAAATTTAATGTTGAACATTGCTACTAGTG
>JBKCCA010000206.1:0-1765 GCA_046305595.1 bacterium | reverse complement strand
ATTTATCCAAAGCTCAATTTTTCTGATATCACAATCGTTCATTTTAGTTGATCGATAAGGCATCGCAATGTAGCCAGTTTGATGAGTAATCGTTCCCATTAAACCACCATTGATAGCTGAACTTTTCACTTGATCAAAGCTTACTAAAGCTATGCTACCTGAAGGATTTGTACCACTGTGACATCCTCTGCAATTGTTTGCAATTATTGCATCAACATGTGTGCTGTATTTCACATTTACTGTATCGCAATTTGAATCACTACAAGAATTATTGATGGCCCCTGCATTTATCCAGCCCGCTATCAATGTAATTTGATCAGCACTTAATCTAGATTTAGGTGCAGGTGGCATAACATCTTCAGGGTCTGTTTCTACTAATACCTCATAAAGTTCAGATGACCAAGCATTCCCTTTGATAATACCTCCTGTACGCATAATGTTATCGTAATTGTCTAATACTATACAATCTTGAGCTGAAGCAGCATCGTGACAACCTGATTGTGCACAATTTGAAATGATGATAGGCAATACATCGTTTTGAAAATAGATCGTATTGGGGTCACAAGGATTAGTAGTACCACCACCGCCGCCGTTTCCACCTCCAGTACCTCCACCACCGTTACCTGTGCCAGTAGTATCTACTATTTGCTGCAAGGCAGTCACCACCTCATGTTTACATGAACTGAGAGCAATTAATGCTATAAATAATATGGATAGTCTAGTTTTCATACAGAATTATTTAAGCAAATATTTACATCTGTTTGCATAAATAAAAATAGAATAGACTGAACAAGGTATAATAGATACCGAACGGGTATTATTTACCTAGTAACCATTTTTTGAATTCAGAAGATCTTTCAGTACTGACAATGGTCTCCTCTTCTGATGCTGGCTTCAACTGAAGCTTTACTCTCGACTTGGTATAGGCTGTCATGCTCTCTATAGAGCTAAAACTTACTATGTATTGCCTGTTGATTCTAAAGTAATCCTTGGCATCTAAAATGCTCTCTAGCTCGTCTAAATTTTCATCAATAGGTAATGATTCTCCAGATTTCAAAACCATAAAGGTTACTTTTTGACTTGTATAAAAATAAGCTGATTCAGCAATTTCTATAGCTTTAATAATTGAACCATATCTAACCACAATTCTACTCTGTTTAGTTAAATTATTAATAGCATTTTTATTTTCAAGGGCAATCGATTTAGGTTTAGTTAAGTTTTTCCATTTATCAATCGCTCTTTTTAAATCATCTTCCTTAATAGGCTTTAATAAATAATCGATACTGTTCACATCAAAAGCTTTTAATGCATACTCATCATAAGCCGTTGTGAAAATGATGGGAGCATTAATATCTACCTGATCAAAAATTTGAAAACTTTGACCGTCTGATAAATGAATATCCATAAACACCAAATCAATCTCCTCCACATTTTTCTCAAAAAATGCAATACTCGATTTAATACTATCGGGTTGCGACAATACATTCACATCTGAATATAATTTAGCAACCATCTTTTCTAATCTAGCTGCTGCTATAGGTTCATCTTCTATGATAACAATATTCATATTAATCTATTAATGGTAGTTTAACGATAAATTGATCTGCTGTTTCTATAATCTCTATATGCTTCCTCGACAATAATTCATACCTGTTTTTTATGTTGTTAAGTCCGATTTTAGTAGATACCACCTCATGCGAATGCTTCCGTTTCTTATTCGATACTACTATAAAATCATTTTCAATATGTATATAAATTTCTAAGG
>JBKCCA010000205.1:0-3918 GCA_046305595.1 bacterium | reverse complement strand
ATATAGCATAGATCTATTTAATAAAAATAATTTTGCAATTAGTGGTGGTAATTACGATAAGAACGACAAAGAATTTATGCCATTTTATTATACAAACGATGGCGGCAAGAGCTTTAAAACATTAGATATTCAAGAGAACTTCTTCGGATCGTGTGTGAAGTATTTAAATAAGAATGAGTTGTATGTTACCGGACATAGAGGCACTTATTATATTAATTTAAAGAAGAAAAAAGTAATCGAACTAAAAGATAAAGAAGGCAATAAATTAAATTTTCATACACTAAGAATTAGCGATAACAAGAAAAAAATTATACTTGCCGGCGCAAACGGTAGAATTGCTAGTATAGATTTAAAATAAAATGACTAAGAAAGAACGCTACGAACATATATTAAAGTACTTTGAAGAAAATGTAAAAGATGCAGAAACCGAATTGCACTATAGCAATCCTTTTGAATTATTAGTCGCTGTATCTCTTTCAGCACAATGCACTGATAAGAGAGTAAATATGGTGACACCGAAATTATTTAAAGATTTTCCGACACCAGAAGTAATGGCAAATTCAAGTTCTGATGAAATATTTAATTATATAAGAAGTATCTCCTACCCTAATAATAAAGCGAAGCATTTAGTGGGTATGGCAAAGCTATTAGTAGAGCAATTTAATTCAGAAGTGCCTGATAATATTGAGGACTTGCAAAAACTACCAGGTGTTGGAAGAAAGACTGCTAATGTTATTGTATCTGTTATACACCAAGCTCCAGCAATGGCAGTAGACACACATGTATTTAGAGTATCTGCACGATTAGGATTAACAACAAATGCTAAAACACCTTTAGCTGCAGAGAAACAATTGGTAAAATTTATTCCAAAAGAAAAAATTCATGTTGCTCATCATTGGTTAATTCTACATGGCCGATATACTTGCTTGGCTAGAAGTCCGAAGTGCCATGAATGTCCTATCGCTATCTATTGCAAGTACTTCAAAAAAATAAATTCATAAAAATTACTTATATAAAACATTAATTATATAAATTAAAATTAATGAATTAGATTCTACACTTTTGCTGCTATAAAATATATCAAGCAGAAAAATGACAAGAATTACAGTAGCAAAAGGTGATGGTATAGGTCCGGAAATAATGGACTCTACCCTTAGAATTTTAAAAGCAGCAGGAGCTCAACTTGAATTTGATGAAATTGAAGTTGGTGAAAAGGTTTATTTATCTGGCAATAGTTCAGGTATCGCTGCAGAATCTTGGGATATAATTAGAAGAAATAAAATCTTTTTAAAGGCACCGATTACTACTCCACAAGGAGGAGGATATAAGAGTTTAAATGTAAGTACTCGTAAATTCTTAGGATTATATTCAAACGTTCGCCCTTGTAGAAGCTACCATCCTTTCATAAGTACAAAACATCCTATAATGGATATAGTAATTGTGCGCGAAAATGAGGAAGATTTATATGCAGGTATAGAGCATCAACAAACAGATGAAGTAGTTCAGTGCTTAAAATTAATAAGTAGACCTGGTTGTGAGAAAATTGTACGATATGCATTTGAATATGCAAGACAACAGAATCGTAAAAAAGTAACTTGCTTTACTAAAGATAATATCATGAAACAAACTGACGGATTGTTTCATGAAGTCTATAATGAAATTGCCAAAGAATATCCAGAGATACAAACAGAGCATTGGATCATTGATATTGGTGCTGCAAAATTAGCAGACACTCCTGAAGTTTTTGATGTGATCGTAATGCCTAATTTATATGGTGATGTATTAAGTGATATAGCTGCACAAATCACCGGTTCTGTTGGTATAGCAGGCTCAGCAAACATAGGCGAAGAGTGTGCCATGTTTGAAGCAATACACGGTTCAGCACCTGATATTGCGGGTAAGAATTTAGCGAACCCGTCTGGACTTTTACAAGGAGCAATAATGATGTTAAATCATATAGGCCAATCAGATATAGCAGAGAAAATTCAAAATGCTTGGTTATATACTTTAGAAGAAGGTATACACACTAAAGATATTTATAAGGATGGTACGAGTAAAAAATTAGTAGGTACAATTGAGTTCACAGATGCCTTAATAGAAAATCTAGGAAAATTACCGAAAGTATTAAAGCAAGTTACATATGCCAACAATCAACCACTTACATTACCAAAATACAAACGCAAAGAAAGTGCAATTAAAGAATTAGTTGGAGTAGATGTATTCATTCATTGGAATGGTAATGATGCTAATGAATTAGCTGATAAAATAAATAAAATAAAAGTTGAGGATGTAAAACTAAGTATGATTACTAATAGAGGAATCAAAGTTTGGCCAGAAGGGTTTAAAGAAACATTTTGCACAGATCATTGGAGATGTAGATTCAAAGCTGTTGATAATAAGTCATTTTATAAATCTAGCATTGTTAAACTATTAGAAATGGCAATGCTAGAGAATTTAGATACCATCAAAACAGAAAATCTTTATTCGTTTAATGGGAAAGATGCGTATTCATTAGGTCAAGGACAATAATTCATCTCATATGAAATATTTAAGTATAATAACTAGAATTTCAATGATTGTATTTTTCATGAGTTTGATTCTTAGCATGGATAATGATGATGCAACTAAAAAGTATTTAATAAGTGCTGCTTGTATTATATCAGCAGCACTTACATTGAAATTAAACTCATATCAAAAGTAAAAAGACCTTATAGCTTTGTGCATATAGTATTATAGACAAATATCACGTATATTGTGAGATAGTTCTAAATATTGTAATATGCATTCGAATACAGATAATAATTATTTATCTACTGAAGAAGCTAATACCAAATTAAAACAATTTGGTTACAACGAACTACCATCCGCAAAATCAAAAAACATACTTCTAATTGCTTTTGAAGTAATGAAGGAACCAATGTTCCTTTTATTACTTAGTTGTGCATCATTGTACATATTATTAGGTGATTATAATGAAGGTGTAATATTATTAAGTTCTGTTCTACTAATCATTTTCATTACATTTTTCCAACATCAGAAAACAGAAAAGTCTTTAGATGCACTTCGCCAATTATCTTCTCCTCGAGCATTAGTAATGCGTGATGGAAAAGAAATTAGAATTCCGGGTAGAGAAGTAGTGCCGGGTGATTTAATTCTACTAGCAGAGGGTGATAGAATTCCTGCTGATGCAGAAATAATTGAAAGTAATTATTTAACAGTCGACGAATCATTGCTTAGTGGCGAATCTTTAGCAGTTATAAAAAGTAAAAACTCTGATGACAAATCAGTATTTGTATATAGTGGAACCTTAGTAGTACAGGGTTCAGCAAAAGCAATCGTATTACATACTGGCACAAATACTCAGTTCGGTAAAATTGGAAAATCACTACAATCAATAGTAAAAGATCAAACAAAACTTCAACTTGAAATGAAATTATTGATCCGCAATTTATTTATTGGCGGTGCAGTAATTAGTATAGGTGTTGTTGTACTTTTCTATTTGAAAAGAGGTGATTTTATTAATTCGTTATTAAACGGATTGGCAGCATCAATGGCAATTCTACCAGAGGAATTCCCGGTAGTATTAACTATTTTTTTAGCGTTAGGTGCTTGGCGTTTATCTAAGAAAAAGGTGCTTACGCGAAATGCATCAGCTATTGAGACATTAGGTTCTGCAACAGTTTTATGCACTGATAAAACTGGTACCATCACCCAAAATAGAATGCAAGTCGCCAACATATATGTAGGCGATCAAGCTTATAGTAAAAATGATTTCAGAGTAAAGCAAGATGAATTAAGAGAAGTATTAGAAGTATTCTATTATGCATCAAGTGCTAATTCTATTGATCCGATGGAAATTGCTATTGCTAATGAATTTAATATTGACAATACGCTTGCTAATCATAATCTGATTAAAGA
>JBKCCA010000204.1:0-11326 GCA_046305595.1 bacterium | reverse complement strand
CTTAGCTATTGCCTTCTTAGGTGCTGCTTTCGCTACAACTTTCTTAGCCACGGCTTTCTTAGCAACTGCCTTCTTAGGTGCAGCCTTTGCAACAACTTTCTTAGCAATTGGCTTCGCTACGATTTTCTTCTTTTCGATTTTCTTAGCTACTGCCTTTTTAGGTGCTGCTTTCGCTACTGCCTTCTTAGCTACTGCCTTCTTAGGTGCAGCCTTTGCAACAACTTTCTTAGCCGTTGGCTTTTTCGATGCCGATGTAGATTTCTTTTTCATTTATTTCAACCCTTTCCTTGTTAGTAAGCTCATTGCTGAACTCTAGTTTGTTTGCTAAAATTTCGGCGCAAATATAGTTTAAATTATTATTAATTGCCTCTTTAATAAATTCATTTTCAGCGACCAATACATTTATTCGGTCTGTAACTTCAAATTCTTTCTCTTTACGCAAATTCTGCACTCTATTGATGAATTCTCGCGCTATACCTTCTTGTTTTAACTCTTCAGTTAGGGTAACATCTAAAGCTACGGTAAGTTTGCCCATTACATTTACCAACCAACCTGGTATATCATCTGCAAGTATCTCTACCTCAGAGAGCAATATCTCATATCTGCCTGTATTCAATACTATTTTACCTTCTTTTTCAAATGTTGATATTTGATCTGAACTCATTGCAACTATCTCTGCTGCAACCTCTTTCATATCTTTACCTACCTTAGCACCCAATAATTTGAAGTTCGGTTTTACCTTCTTCTTTATGAAGCCCTCTGTGTCTTTTATGTACTCAATTTCTTTAATATTCGTCTCAGAGAGTATCAATGATTTTACCCTTTCGACCTTTTCTGCAAAAGCTGAATCTAGTACTGGAATTAGTACTTTTTGCAATGGCTGACGAACATTTATACTTACTTTCTTTCTCAATGACAAAATCATCGATGAAATATCTTGAGCTAATTGCATGCTCTCATTTAACGATTCTTCAACAGCTGATTTATTAAGCATTGGCCAATTGCTCAGATGTACCGATTGCTCTTTCGTCAAATTTTTATACATCCAGTCAGCAAAAAACGGTGCTACTGGCGACATTAACTTAGATAAGGTAACTAAACATTCATATAAGGTCTCATATGCTGCTTTCTTATCAGCAGTCATCTCCCCTCTCCAAAAACGACGACGTGCTAAACGAACATACCAGTTCGACAAATTCTCATCTACAAAACTTTGTATAGACCTTGCTGCTCTATGTGGCTCGTAGTTTTCATAAGACTCTTCTACTTCAGCAATCAATGTATTCAAACTCGAGATTATCCATCGATCTAACTCTGTCCTCTCTGCTAATGGTGTTAAATTATTTTCATCAATCTCGAAACCATCAATATTTGCATACAATGCAAAGAATGCATAAGTATTATATAGTGTACCGAAAAACTTACGTTGCACCTCTGCCAATCCCTCGATATCAAATTTCAGATTATCCCATGGTGCTGCATTACTAATCATGTACCAACGCGTTGCATCTGCACCGAACTGCTCAATAGTTGAAAACGGATCGACAGCATTACCTAAACGCTTCGACATCTTATTTCCGTTTTTATCTAAAACCAATCCGTTCGATACCACATTTTTATACGCAACTGAATCAAACAATAATACCGCAATGGCATGTAATGTGAAGAACCATCCACGCGTTTGATCTACCCCTTCTGCAATAAAATCTGCAGGGTATGCCCCTTCCCAACCATTCGCAAATGGTTGCGCATCTTTGTTATTTAACTTCTCTTGATCTAAGCCCCATTGTGCATAAGGCATAGCTCCTGAATCAAACCAAACATCAATTAAATCTGGTTCGCGATATAATTTTTTACCATTCTTCTGCAATACAATATAGTCTACATATGGTCTATGTAAATCAAATGTACTTCGCTCGTATTGCTCAACAATGTTTTTTAATTTTTCATTTTCTTCGGATGATAACAAACCTGAACTCAATGTTGCCTTCATCTCTTTCTTCAACTCATCAACAGAACCAATGCAAATTTCTTCTGTTGCATCTTCTGATCTCCAAATTGGTAATGGTGTTCCCCAATACCTAGATCTCGATAAATTCCAGTCCACCAAATTCTCTAACCAATTACCAAATCTACCTGTACCTGTTGACTCTGGTTTCCAATTGATCTCTTTATTCAACTCTACCATGCGATCTTTCAATGCAGTAGTTTTGATGAACCATGAATCTAATGGGTAATATAAAATTGGCTTGTCAGTTCTCCAACAATGCGGATAAGTGTGTTCGTATTTCTCTACTTTAAAAGCTTTATTTTCTGTCTTTAACTTAATAGAAATTCGCTCGTCTACTGATAAATATTTATCTCTGCCTTGCTTTAATTTCTCTGCTTCTTTCTGTTCATCATTTAAATAATCTTCTTTCACAAATTCATTTGCAAAATCTGTTACAGACTCAACAAATTTACCTTGACGATTTACTAATGTTAATGAACCTATTCCGTTTTGTTTCGCTACTCTAAAGTCATCTGCTCCAAAACTAGGCGCAATATGTACAATGCCCGTACCATCCTCAGTAGTTACAAAATCACCAATGATTACTTTGAATGCATCACCTTCTTCTGGTTGTGCATAAGGTAATAATTGCTCGTATCTAATACCTGCTAATTCTTTTCCTTTAAATGTTTTTACAATTTTAAAAGGAATATTTTTATCACCTGCCTTAAAATCTTCTAAATTTAATTCTGCATTTTTCTCAGAAAAATATTTAGCAAATAAATCTTTCGCTAATATTACTTGTATAGCTTCTGAAGTGTATTGATTAAAAGTTTTTACCAATACATACTCTATTTCTTTACCTACTGCTAATGCTGTGTTTGAAGGCAATGTCCATGGAGTAGTCGTCCATGCGATAAAATGTATATCTCCTACAACATCCGCAAAAATCTTATCAGTATCTGCAGATTTAATCATCTTAAATTGCGCAATAACTGTGGTATCTTTCACCATCTTGTAAGTGCCCGGCTGGTTCAATTCATGTGAACTCAATCCGGTACCTGCTGCTGGTGAAAATGGTTGTATAGTATATCCTTTATATAGTAAACCTTTCGAATACATTTCTTTTAGTAACCACCAAAGTGTTTCTATGTATTCATTGTGATAAGTAACATAAGGATGATCTAAGTCTACCCAATATCCCATCTTCTCTGTTAAATCATTCCAAACATCCGTATACTTCATTACTTCTTTTTTACAAGCAGCATTGTAATCATCAACAGATATTTTTTTACCTATATCTTCTTTAGTGATGCCCAATGATTTTTCTACTGCTAGCTCAATAGGTAAGCCGTGTGTATCCCAACCTCCCTTACGTTTCACTTGGTAGCCTTGTAATGTTTTATAACGACAGAAGATATCTTTAATACTTCTAGCCATTACGTGGTGAATGCCAGGCATGCCGTTTGCTGAAGGCGGACCTTCATAAAAGGTATAAGGTTTTGATGCGGGTCTTGATGAAATACTCGCTTCAAATATCTTTTCATCCTTCCAAAATTTCAGGATGTCTTTACTTATTTGTGATAGATTTAAATTCTTATATTCTGGATACTTACTCATACTCTGTATTAATCTTTCTTCTCTTTATTGTCTAAACTTAATAATAATGCTGGTAATAAAATCAAATTACATAACATAGCAACCATTAATGTAATCGATAGTAGAATACCTAATGCAACAGTGCCTCCGAATGTCGATGCAGAAAATATACCGAATCCGAAGAATAAAATAATTGCTGTATATATCATACTCATACCAGTCTCTTTTAATGTCATTGATATGATTCTTGATGTATTTAATCTATCAGATTTGCGTTCATGTCTGAACTTTGTTAAAAAATACAAAGTCTGATCTGATGCAATACCTAAGGCAATACTATAAATTAATATCGTACTAGGTTTTAAGCTTAAGCCTAAATAACCCATAATACTTGCTGTGATAATTAATGGAATAATATTCGGGACTAAAGCGATGATTACCATCCTCAAGTTTTTGAATAATACATACATCAATAGCGCAACTAAGAAAAATGCAATTGCTAAACTCTCTACTAAATTGGTAAGTAAATAGTTTGCTCCTTTTACGAATAAGACACTACTGCCAGTAAGGAGTACATCGTATTTCTCTGGATTAAAAATTGAATCAATTCGAGGTTTTAATTCTGCTAGTAACTCATTCATTCTGTTTGAGCCTACATCTCTTGTTTGAAAACTGATTCGTATAATTTGATTATTCTTATCTATATATGATTTCATCAATGAGCCCGATGCTCCTGATTGTTTTGCATAGCTTAAAATAAATGCTGCTTCAGCTTCACTTGGTAAAGCATAGAAATTTGCATCGCCATTATAAAATGCTTGCTTTGAAAATTTCAAGACTTCATTTAAAGAAATGGATCTAGAAAACTCTGGGTAAGCAGAAACAATTCTATCTAACTTCTCAATTTTCTTAATGCTAGGAATATTTATTAATCCGTTTTTTCTCTTACTATCAACTTGCACTTCAAAAGGCAATACCCCATCAAAATTATTTTCAAAGAAACGTAAGTCTTTTAGCACAGGTGAGTTTTGAGGTAAGTCATCAACCATATATCCGTTGACATTTACCTTTAACATTCCAACTAATGAAATTAATATAACTGATAATGTGACTAAGTAAATAGCAGTTCTTTTATTATGCACCCAATAATCAACCTTGTCTATAAACCTCGATAAATATTTATTTTCAAGATGTTTTGTTTGCCAAGCTTTCGGATTAGGTAAATAGCTAAAAATAATTGGAATGAGAATTAAAGAGAATAACCAAGTGATCATTACATTTAATGAAGCGATAATTCCGAATTCCGTTAATACTTCTGAATTCGTAAATCCGAATACTCCAAATCCGATTGCTGTTGTTACGTTTGCAAAAAAGATGGTAGAACCCACACGGCGTATTGCAATGGTTAATGCTTTAAACTTATCTTGCAATAACATGAATTCTGTATGATACTTATTCAGTATCAAAATACTATTAGGTATTCCTATCACTACAATGAGTGGTGGAATTAATCCGGTTAATATCGTAATCTTATACCCGAATAATACGATGGTACCTAATGCTGCAACTACTCCAAACAACACAACAATCACCGGAAACAGCACTGCATAAAATGACCTGAAGAATAGTAATAATATAATTGCAGTTATTGCTAAGGCAAGAATTAAAAATAATTTAAACTCACCTGACACTAAGTTCGCAATGACTGAACGTATATATGGCAATCCCGATTTTGCCAAAGTAACATTCTGCTCTTTTTCAAATCTATCAACATGCACTAAAATTTCTTTTAATACACCTGCACGTTTTTTACTGTTTAATGTTAGGCTATCAAAACTTATAGCCATCAATGTACTTGATGAATCTTTATTATAAATTAATCCCTCGTAAAAAGGCAAATTCAAAAAAACATTTCTAATACTATCACACTGCTCTTGAGTATTGACTGTTGATCGGTGTATAGTTTGAAGAACAAAAGAACGTTTAGTGGTATCTTTCTTTAATTCAAAAGCATGTGCAACTGAAAGTACATTAACAATACCATCAATCTTACGAATGCTATCACCTAAATTAGACCAGCTGTTGTATAAATCTTTTTGAAAAATATTTTCAGTTTGTAAACCCAGTACCATCATGGTACCATCCTCACCAAACTTTTTCTTGAATTTATTATAAGCTACGTATTCAGGATCTGATAATGGAAGAATCTTAGAGCCTGCAAAAGACAACTCAACATCTTTCGCATTATAACCCATTATAGCAGTGATAATAAATATCAAGGCTATATAGAATAAACGATACTTTAATATTGACTCAGAGAATTTCCCCCACATAACATAAAATAAGCTGCAAAAATGCAATTTTTTAAGCAAAAATTCAGGCTTTATTACAAGCTTAACGTAATATTTAGTCGCTTTTTTTGTTATTTAGATGTTTATTATCGAATACATGAGAAGAATCTTCATTGTTTTATTGCTAATTACTTGTTTTGTTGATACTTACGCACAAAATACTAAAATTGGTGCCTGGACAAGTCATATGCCCTATCAGCAAGCAGCGCAGGTGTTAAATACTGGACAAGAGATTTTTTGTATTACATCAGGAGGTGTTTTTGTATTAAACCTACAAGATAGTAGCATGTCGGTGATAACTAAGCAAGACGGACTATCTGGCACAAATATGAAAACCGGAGCATACGATGCCAATACAAAAACGGTAATAGTTGCTTATGAAAACACCAATATTGATTTAATAAGAGGAAGGGAAATTATCAATATTGACGACATTTTTAAAACAGAAATTACAGGTATTAAGTCAATAAATAGCATTAATTGTATTAATGGAATCGCCTATATTAATTGCGGCTTTGGCGTTGTGCTTTTAGATTTAAATAAAATAGAAATTAAAGACACTTATTACTTAGGCGATAATGGTTCAAACTTAGGGGTAAGTGGTATTTCAGTTTTCAATGATAAAATATTCGCTGCAACAGATAGTGGTATATATGAAGCAGACTTGAACAATCCGAATTTAGCTAACTATCAAAATTGGCGTAAACATAGAAGTTTATATTCCTTCCCATCTAATCCTTTCCCCGCTACATCATGTGCAACATTTAATAACAGACTTTATGCATTTATAAAAGATGGTATTTATGAATTTGATGGAAATATATGGGTACGATCAAATAACGTATTTCAAGCCGGACTTGGAAAATTTGTATTGAGTCAGAATAAATTATTAACTGTATTCAATTTTGGAGTTATTGGATATGATGAAAATATGCAATGGATTAATTTTATAAGTGCAGGCTCAGGTAGCGCTTTCTTAAATGCCACTTACGACAATGCTGGAAAACTCTGGGTAGCTAATATAATCAAGGGTTTACAAAGATATGATAACAATACATTAACCGGTACATACATACCTAGCGGTCCGTTCGCTTCAATAGCCAGAAGGCTTGCAATTAACAATGGAAAATTAATTGTAGCATCAGGCACAGTTGGTGAAGGTTACTCGAATAGATTTACTTTGAACGGAATGTATCGATATCAAAATAAAGAGTGGAAAAACTACAACTATTTAAACTACCCTGTAGTAGATTCATTTTACGATATCATTACAGTAGCAATAAATAAAAAAAACAATCGAGAATACTATGGTACCTTTTGGAAAGGCATAGTAGAGTTTGATGAAAACGGATATGTAAAAGATTACAGCGGATATAATTCGACTTTAGGCGAAGCCTTTGGTAACGACGGGCAATACAGAGTAACAGGTATGGCATTCGATTCTAAATCACAATTATGGGTAAGTAATTATTGGGCAGATAAACCTATTTCTGTTTTAAAAACAAATGGTCAATGGCAAGCTTTTGATTTCCCTGGTTTATTTGCAGAATATAAATATGTGAGTGATATAACTATTGATCAATACGATCAAAAATGGGTAACCATTCCTCGAAGTAATGCAATTTTAGTATTCAAAGAAAATACAAATGGAACAGTAAGATATATAAGATTAACATCAGGAGCGAACAATGGTAATTTACCAAAAGATGCTTCAGAAGTATTATGTATAACAGAAGATTTAGATGGTAGAATGTGGGCTGGTACAAACAAAGGACTTGCCGTTTTCTATAATACTGAAGACATACTAGACCCCAATGCAGATACAGATGCTCAACCGGTAAAAGTTATAGATGGAGAATTTGTACAATCACTTTTAGAGAATGAATCTATCACTTGTATTAAAGTTGATGCTGCTAATAGAAAATGGATTGGCACAAGAAATGGAGCTTGGTTATTTACTTCGGATGGTACAGAGCAGATACATTATTTCAATACAGAAAACTCACCACTATTGACTAATATTATAAATGATATCGCAATAGATCAACAAACAGGTGAGGTGTATTTTGCTACAGACTTAGGTATTGTATCTTATAGATCTGATGCAACAGTAGGTTTAGAAACTAACAAAGAAAAAATAAAAGTATTCCCCAATCCGGTTAGAGAAACATATAGAGGAGCTATCGCAATCGAGGGACTTGTAAATGCGGCAAATGTTAAGATAACTGATATAGAAGGCAAGGTAGTTTTTACAACTAAAGCGAATGGTTCACAAGCCATTTGGTATGGCAATAATTTCAGTGGCGAGAGAGTTCAATCAGGAGTTTATTTAGTGTATTCTGCAAATGAAGAGGGACTAGAAACAATGGTGAGCAAAATTGTGTTCATTCATTAGTACTATGTTACACAAGACACGAGGAATAATATTAAAATCAACACCCTATTCTGAAAGCAGTTTAGTAATTCATATTTATACTGAACTCTTTGGTACGCAATCATACCTATTACAAGGTGTTCGAAAAAACAAATCAAAAATACGATTGTCGATGTTGCAAAATTTGCAATTAGTAGACATGGTAGTTTACCATAAAGAAAATGGTGGCTTACAAAGAATATCAGAGTTGAAAGCTTCGCCAGTATTTCAAAGTATACCATTAAACATTGTAAAAACTTCGCTCGCATTATTTATGTGTGAGCTTTTACATAATACTTTAAGAGAGCAACATCAAGATGAAAATCTATTTGACTTTTTATTTCGATCAATAGAGCTTTTAGATTTAACAGAAGGCAATGTTGCAAATTTCCATCTTTGGTTTTTGCTAAGATATTCGCAGCACTTAGGATTTTATCCTCAAAATAACATTACAGAGCAATCTAAATACTTTGATATGCGAGAAGCTTCTTATGTAAGTAGCATACCAACACATCCTGCTTTTTTAGATGAGACTTCTACAATTATTCTTTCTCATTTACAAAATAATACTTGGGATGATATAAAATTATTGAAACTGACTAAAGAACAAAGAAAGCAAATGCTCTTGCAATTATTGAACTATTATTCTGCTCATATTGAAAACTTTAAAGCGCTTAATTCGCATCATATTTTAGAAGAAATTATGTAACTAATGTGACAGAAGTCAAAAGTATGTGGTACGACTATTGCTATATTTGTAACATTATATGAAGAGATTAATAGCCATATTTACAATCTTAATTATTACTGCATCAAGTTTGCATAAAACTATTGTATTTTCTTATTACGAGTATAATAAAACCTATATCATTGAAAATCTATGCATAAACAAAGAAGAACCAGAAATAGGCTGTGAGGGGAAATGCTACTTAATGAACAAGGTCAATGAAGAGAAAGCTCAAGGTATTTTAATTCAAATATTAAAAAATATTAAAGATGAAATCGCACAAGTGCAAGGCGAGTATATTTTTAATACATTATCTATAGAAAATAAATATTACACACATAACCTATCTAATTATACTCTATTAAGAGAGTTCAATTTAATCAAACCACCAAATCATTTCTTAAACATTCAAAAGCATTTAATTGCATAATTTTTTAACGAATTAATTTAAGAGTAAAATGAAAATATTAAACAAAACATTAAGTATAATGTTATTGGCTGCATTTAGTATGTCAGCATGTAAAAAGGAAGACCATATACATACATCAGAAGATATAGACCCAAATAGAAAAGGTAATTTAATGATAGAGTTTGATAACCGAGTGGGTAATTTAAACTTAGTATTGGATTCAATGTATTACTACAATTCTTATAATCAAAATTATAGCATTAGTAGATTCGACTATTTCATTAGCAACATTGTGCTAATTAATGAAAACGGATCGAAATATATTATACCTCAAGACAGTTCGTATTTCTTATTGAAGGAAAGTATAGCAAACAGTAGAGAAATAAATTTAAACAATGTACCAGAGGGTAATTATGTAGGTATAGAATTTATTGTCGGTGTAGATAGTTTAAGAAGTACAATGTCATTAGATAAGCGTACAGGAGCTTTAGACCCAGGTGGTAAAGCTGCGGGTATGTACTGGACATGGAATTCTGGATATATCTTTTTGAAGATGGAGGGTAGATTTGATGATGCAACAGATACTATAGTAACGCCACAAATGTTTCAATATCATATCGGCGGATTTGGAGGCATGAATAACCCGATGATGAATAATATCAAAAACATCACATTAAATTTCGGAGATGAAAAAGCTGAGGTGAGAGCATCACATGGAGATGAAGGTCCGCAAGTTCATTTATATGTTGACGCTTCTAAAATGTTAAATGGTGCAACTAATATAGATTTCAAAACACATCCGATTGTAATGTTAACTCCATTTGCAGTGAACTTAGCAAACAATTATTCGTACATGTTTAGTGTAGATCACGTGCATAATCATTCTCATTAATAAATTATTCAGCATGCCTTCGGGCATGCTTTTTTAATTATGAAAAATTTCATGTTGATAGCAATTCTATTCTTTAGTATAGAACTAAGGGCAGGCTGCGATATGTGCACACTATATTTAGGTATGCATCCGAATCAAACAAAAAATAGCATCGGATTAAGGTATAGACTGAGTGAATATAATTTAGCCAGCGCTCATAATCATGGTGGAAATAATCATACGAATAACATTAAAGAAATTAGAATATTTCAGACAACAGAATTATGGGCTCAATATATGCCTATGACGCGTTGGCAAATTATTGCAGTGATGCCTTATTCCATGAACAGTGTAGAGCAGAATAATTTAGTAATTGATAGTTATAATAATATAGGAGATCTTCAAATTATTAATAGATATCTAGTTTATAGAAGTGATGATGATGACAAATATCAAAAGCAAATAAGTGTAGGTCTTGGGATAAAAGCACCTACTGGAGTTTACAACGAAAAGTCAAGAGCAGGAACCATAGACCCCCACGTACAAAACGGTTCAGGTAGTTGGGATATGTTATTGAATACTGCATTTTTAATTAAGAATGATCGTTACGGATTCAATCAAGAATTGAATCTAAAAATCAACACAAAAAATAAAAACGAATATCAATTTGCAAATAGGTACTCATCAGCAAGTACTATTTTTTTATTATTTAAGCATAAAAGAATCTCTATTCAACCATCATTGTCAGGTATGATAGAATTTGCAGATTACGATCATAGTAATAGTATGAGTGTTTATTTCAGCAACGGACTATCAGTATATGCACAGGCTGGAATAGACATCTATTATAAAAAATTTATTATTAATGTAAATAGTTCAATGCCTGCCTACGAAAAATTAAATGACTCAGGCGCTGAGAATGTTTATAGAATAGGTTTGGGAGTTAATTATGTTTTATAGAATAAA
>JBKCCA010000203.1:0-3300 GCA_046305595.1 bacterium | reverse complement strand
ACTTTATTCAATCTGTAGATTACAGTGCTATCTATTGTCCAGGGTACGTTCACATTCCACAATAAATTTACTTGTCTATTTTCTGCTGAACTAGAACTTAAAAAGATAGAGCTTGCATTACGTGAATTACCAATCAATGTGCCATTTGCAATGAGCTCTATGGTATAGGTAAATTGTTCTTCTAAAGTATTGATGTTTTGTTCTACGTATGTGGTATCGTTAATTCCGGCGAATGAATTAAAGACATTTGTTTTTATAATTTGTGCAGTGGTATTGTTACTGCTAAATCTCTTCCAATTAACGGTATAAGGTGGAAGGTATTGATTGGTATCGAGCTGAGTAGGCTTAGAATAAACTATAGAATCTCTACCCGAATTTTGATCAGTTGATAAAATTGTAACATTGGTAATTGCTGGTAAATCTCTACTCAATGATGCGCAAGCTTCAGTAGATACAATGCTTTCAGCACCATCCGCAAAGAAACCAACAATTCTATAGCAGTAATTATTTCCAATATTTAATCCCGCTCCATTATTATCGTCTCTAAAATTTAATTGATCAACACTATTAATCGTGCCGATTAAGGTATACCCTTTATCGCTCGATAAGCCCGTTTCACATACTTCTGGAATAAATGGATTGCTGCCAGATTTTCGATACAATCTATAACCAATTGCTTTGCCACAATTTAATTTATTCCATGTTAAATCGATGCCATTACCCAGTGCTACTGCTTGTAAATTATCAGGTGCAGGGGAGATGATTCGTATTTGCCAATCTTCTAAATCGACTAGCTTCGGATTCCCATTATCAACTGCTTTGAATACTACTTGGTAAGCTTGTTTACGAACAGAATTGCATGAAGTTTTCCAAGTGAAGGTTTGACTTACTGTTGCAGTGCCGGTATTCGGTTGTGGGAAAATAATTGTATCTGGTGTGCTTAATTCAAAAGGTCCGCCTGTCGCCGTTAAGGTGATCAAAGTTCCATCTGAATCTGATGCAAAAATATTTTTGTTAAAACTACTGCCTGCTAAAATACATGTGTCTTTCAGAGGGCGAATAACTGGTGGACGGTTGTTCGTGAAAACAATTTCTATTTGCATATCACGCACTACATATCCGATGCGTTGAAATTTTTTGGTATTACTGATGTATCTCCATTCTTCTACCATGATGGCAATATTGTACAATCCGATTTTAATCGGATTCTCCCATATTAATTGTCCGGTAGCTGCATCAATTTCAAATGTCTTACTCGCAAATCCCTTCGCTACATCAGGGTATTGAAAGCCGAATACATCTAAGCCTACATCTTGCTTGCAGGGTACTAGTTTAAAACTTAAACTATCACCATCAACATCGTAGGCATTCGGATTATGAACGAATAATTTATTCAAGCCGCCGAAGTCAATGGGTTCTAATAAAAGTATAGGTGAATTATTGAAACCGATGAATGGGTTGATGACTAATTCAGTCTCCACATAGAAAGCGGTATTGATCGAATTGATCATATTTTGTACACTGTTATTTCTATTGGGGTCTTGGTAACTTATGATATAAGTAGAGTAGCCCGGAAAAGTATGTGTAAAAACGTATTTATTTCTTTGTATGAAAGTACCTTGAAGAATGACTCTTTCAGTACGCGGGCGTTCTATGCTCGTGCCATCGCCGAGGTTCAGAGTAGCTGAAGGTCGATCGGCATTGCCTGGTTGGCTCACATCAGTAAAAGTTGTTAAAGTAAACTCATATTGCAGGGCACTCAATTGCTTGTACGTAATCTCTCCCGCTCTGTTATGCGTAGCGTAAGAAGAGATTGTACTGAAAAGTACCAACAAAATGATGGAGAGTCTTTTTAACATATTATCACATACAACAAAAATATAACCATTTTAGTGTGCATTGTTGATAAAATCTAATTTTTTCTGTTTTTAACCCAATTGCTTGACGAATCAATGCTTTCAGAAACTGCTGAATTGGATATTTTTTTACTTTCTTTAAAGATTTTCGCTATGCTTAATGCAGCAATTTCTGCTTCTTCAGCATCGTATTTATTTAGGTACTCTGGCTTAAAGAAATTCTTCACAAAATGCGTATCGAAATTACCTGATTTAAATGCCTCATGTTCCATTACAAATTTACCAAATGCCAAGGTAGTTTCGATGCCTGTGATTTGATAATCATCGATAGCACGATCATACGCTCAATAGCTTCTTCGCGGTTCTTACCATGTGTCACTAATTTCGCAATCATCGGGTCATAATAAATCGGAATATCCATACCCTCTACGAAACCATCGTCAACTCGAACTCCTAATCCTTGTGGAATAGTATAGGTTTCTAATTTACCAATATCTGGCAAGAAATTATTACATGGGTCTTCTGCGTAAACCCTTAATTCTATTGAGTGTCCGTTGATCTTCAAATCTTCTTGACTGAAGCTCAACTTTTCATTTCTTGCAATTTTAATTTGCTCTTTTACCAAGTCAACACCTGTGATCATTTCAGTAACCGGGTGCTCCACTTGCAAACGAGTATTCATCTCTAAGAAATAAAAATCTTTGTTGTTTTCTAAGATAAATTCTACGGTACCTGCGCCAGTATAATTACAAGAGCGAGCAACGTCAACAGCACATTTACCCATCGCTTCTCTTATCGCTGGTGTTAATACTGCGGATGGTGCTTCTTCGACAACTTTCTGGTGTCTTCTTTGTACCGAACACTCACGTTCGAATAAGTAAACAATATTACCGTGATTATCGCCTAGTACTTGTATTTCTATGTGTCGCGGTGAACCTACATAACGTTCAATGAAAACAGAACCATCACCAAAAGCAGAAGTAGCTTCACTTACTGCTAAATGCATTTGCTCTTCGAAATCTTCTACACGGTCGACAATACGCATACCCTTACCACCACCACCTGCTGCGGCCTTGATTAATATTGGGAATCCGACTTCTACCGCTCTTAACTTCGCTTCGTTGATATCATCAATAGCTTCTTCGGTACCAGGTACCATCGGAATATTATATTTTAAAGCAGCAGCTTTTGCTGATAATTTATTACCCATGATTTCCATGGCTTCAGGTGAGGGTCCTACTAATATAATTCCCGCAGCCTTTACACGTCTAGCAAATTCAGCATTCTCAGATAAGAAGCCATAGCCAGGGTGAATAGCATCAGCACCTGTTTGCTTGCATGCATCTATGATTTTATCAATAACTAAATACGATTGGTTAGATGGAGCCGGACCTAATAGCACTGCTTCATCGGCATATAAAACATGAGGTGAAAGTCTGTCAAC
>JBKCCA010000202.1:0-4427 GCA_046305595.1 bacterium | reverse complement strand
AATGAAGTAGCACCTCTACGTTGTATGATTTCATAAAACACTGGAGGTCTATCTTCTACTGGTTTAGTGAATATTTGCAACAAGTAACCTTCAGGGTCTCTATCTACAAGGATGTTTATTTTTTTCAACTCCTCAACATCTTCATCAATCTTACCTACACGCTCAAATAAATCATCGTAATAAGTTTCTGGTACATATAAGAATTCGATTCCTCTTCTTCTCATTTCAGAAACAGTATCAATGATATTATCTGTAGCAATTGCTATATGTTGACATCCTGCACCTTTATAAAAATCAATGTATTCTTCGATCTGTGATTTCTTCTTACCAACTGCAGGTTCATTTATTGGGAACTTCACATAACCTGTTCCATTTGAAACTACTTTCGACATTAATGAAGTGTACTCTGTTGAAATGTCTGTATCATCGAATGTGATCAATAATTTAAAGCCCATTACTTCTTCGTAATACTTTACCCATTTGTTCATCTCACCCCATCCCACATTACCTACGCAATGATCTACAAACTTCAATCCGATTGGCTTTGCAATAGTGTCTTTAGCAGTCGCTTTAAATCCGGGCATAAATGCACCCTTATAATTCTTACGCTCCACAAATGTATGAACGGTATCGCCATATGTTTGTAATGTGAAAGTTTTTACTTCACCAAACTCATCTGTTAAAGTCTTCGGCTCTTCAATGATTATACCACCTCTACTTTTTACTTGATCGTATGAATACATAACATCATCAACCCAAATTGCTAATACTTTTACACCATCACCGTGTAAATTTACATGCTTTGAAATTGCTGAATCAGGATCAAAAGATGTCGTTAATACTAATCTGATTTTATCTTGTTGTAAAACGTATGAAGCGCGGTCGCGAACGCCGGTCTCCGGACCTGCATAGGCTACTAATTCAAAGCCAAATGCAGAGCGATAAAAGTATGCTGCTTGCTTTGCATTACCTACGTAAAACTCAATATAATCTGTACCTAATAATGGTAAAAAATCTTCAGCTGGGTTATGGTCTTTATGTAATTCAGCCAATTGGTTTGTTCTATCTATTACTTGCATAAACTATTTTTTATTTTCTATTTTTTAAAATTCTGAATTTCTAATTCTGAATTTTACTACTTGCCTTCCATCCAGCTTGCATAATAATCCGCATCCTCAATGGCTACTGCATCTTCTGTTAACATTAATGGTCTAAACGGATCTACCATTACCGCTAATTCTTCAGTTGCTTCTTTACCAATTGATTTTTCAACTGTACCAGGGTGTGGCCCATGTGGTATACCTCCCGGATGTAAAGTAATTTGGCCTTTCTCCACGCTCTTACGACTCATGAAGTCACCATCCACATAATATAAAACTTCATCAGAATCTATATTACTATGATTGTAAGGTGCAGGAATTGCTTGTGGATGATAATCATATTTACGTGGCACGAATGAGCATACTACAAAATTATGTGCTTCAAACATTTGATGTACCGGAGGTGGTTGATGAACGCGACCTGTTATTGGTTCGAAATCATGAATTGAAATCGCCCATGGGTAACAATATCCATCCCATCCGAAGAAATCAAAAGGATGTGTACTATAAGTATAAGGGTAAATTAATCCCTGTTTTTTAATTAATACTTTGAAGTCGCCTGTTTCGTCGAATGTTTCAAGATCTTGTGGCAACTTCATATCACGCTCACAAAATGGTGAGTGTTCAAGTAATTGTCCGACTTGATTTCTATACCTCTTCGGCGTTACAATCGGAGTGAACGATTCAACGATAAATAATCTATTATTCTCATCGTTAAATTCTAATTGATAAATAGTACCTCTTGGAATTACTATATAATCACCATATTCGAATTTTATTTTACCATAACCAGTTTTCAATGTTCCTGAACCCACATGCACGAAAATTAATTCATCGGCTTGTGAATTTTTATAGAAATAATCGGTCATTGATTTCTTTGGTGCAGCTAATGAAATATGTAAATCACTATTCACCAATACTGGTTTTCTTGACTTTAAATAATCGTCTTCTGCCTTAATTTTAAAGCCTTTCAGACTGGTATGCTTCAAGTGTTTTTCTCTTGCAATCTTAGGTTCAACAGAATAAGGTTCACCTAAATGTTTCACCATCGTTGGTGGATGGCAATGATAGATCAATGAATAGATATTCGAAAAACCTTCTGTTGAAAAAAGTTCTTCAGCATACAATGAACCGTCGGGTTTGCGGAATGTTGTATGACGTTTATGAGGTATTTGACCCTGTTTATGATATATAGGCATATCTAATAAAATAAATAATTGGAACGAAATTTAATAAAAATATTTAAAAATGAAGAGTTTAAACTCTCAGAAAGGGTTGTTTAGAAAGAATATTGGGCGAATACAATCTTCGATAATAAGCGCGCTAAAAAGGCTTGCTTTATTTCTGCGGATGTGTACTCTATTTGGTTGAAGTCTAATTTCATTTATGATGCTAAGATAGCTTGATTTTTAATTTAATCAAATTGATTATGGCATAAGTAATATTTTATTAGTTTTGAACAAATACTATAGACCATGAAATTAGTTTCCTACAAGACTGAAAACCAAGAGAAATTAGGCGTTTTTATAAACGGACATATCTACAATTTACATTCGGTAGATAAGTTAATACCACATACCATGTCAGAATTTTTATGGGGCGGCGTTGAATTAATGGAACGTGCACATAAGGTAAATGATGGAATTAAAGCTGGCAATATAACAGCAAGAGAAGAAGTATTTTTCGAGATATTAGCACCAGTACCTCATCCTACATCATGTAGAGATGGATATGCATTTCGTCAGCACGTTGCCTCTGCACGTAGAAATCGTGGAGTAGATATGATTCCTGAATTCGATCAATATCCTATCTTTTACTTCACCAACCACAACGCAGTTCAAGGTCCGGGTGAAATCGAATGCATGCCCGATCATTTCGAAAAATTAGATTTCGAATTAGAGGTTGCTGTAGTTATCGGTAAAAAAGGTAGAAACATCAAAGCTTCTGAAGCTGATGATTATATTGCTGGTTACATGATCATGAACGACATGAGTGCAAGAACTTTACAAATGGAAGAAATGTTGTTGAATTTAGGTCCAGCTAAAGGCAAAGACTTCTCAACAGTTATTGGTCCATGGATGGTTACACCAGATGAACTTCAACAATATTTAGTACCAGCGAAAGAAAACCATACTGGTAAGAATTTCAATTTAGATATGAAGTGTTGGGTAAATGGGGTAGAGGTTTCTTCGGGTAATGTGGCAGATATGGACTGGACATTCGCTGAAATCATTGAGCGTTGTGCATATGGTGTAGATATTTTACCGGGTGATGTAATAGGTTCAGGAACTGTTGGTACAGGATGTTTTTTAGAATTAAACGGTACAGGTTTATTAAACGATAAAAGTTTCAAACCGCAATGGTTGCAGAATGGAGATGTGGTTGAAATGGAGATCACCGGATTAGGAAGATTGAGTAATACGATAAGGAAAGTTGATACAGATTTTTCACTTTTGAAAATGAAGAAATAAAAATATGCTAACACTAAACATCAAAGACTTAAGTCCGCAGCAAATTCAAATGTTTTTGCAATATGCTGTTGCGCCCAGACCTATTGCATTTGTTAGTACTGTAGACGCTGAAGGCAATGTAAACTTAAGTCCGTTTTCTTTCTTTAATTTATTCAGTTCGAATCCGCCAATCCTAATATTCTCACCCGCTCGTAGAGTTAGAGATAATACTACTAAGCATACACTTGATAATGTTTTACAAGTAAAAGAATGTACTATCAACATAGTTAATTATGCAATGGTACAACAAACTTCTTTATCTAGTACCGATTATCCGAAGGGTGTGAATGAGTTTGTAAAAGCCGGATTTACAGAGTTAAAATCTGATTTTGTAAAACCACCAAGAGTAAAAGAATCACCAGTTCAATTCGAATGTTTAGTGCGTGATGTCATTGCATTAGCAGAAACTCCAGGTGCTGGTAATTTAGTTTTAGCAGAAGTTATTGCGATGCATATCTCTGAAGATGTTTTAGCAGAAGATGGCAAAATTGATCAATTAAAAATGGATCATGTTGCACGTTTGGGTGGCGATTGGTATTCAAGAGTCATTGCAGAATCTTTATTCAAAGTAGCGAAACCCTTAACAACCATGGGTATTGGTGTTGATGCCTTACCAGAACATATACGTCATTCTAAAATTTTAACTGGTAATAATTTAGGTCAATTAGGTAATATTGAGCACATGCCACAATACGATGAGCATACTCTAGCAGAAATAAAAAGTAAATATGCTTTTATGACTGAAGAAGAAAAACATTCTTTAGCGAAAGATTTATTGAGCGAAGGGAATGTGGAGGAGGCTTGGAAGGTGCTTGAA
>JBKCCA010000201.1:0-5545 GCA_046305595.1 bacterium | reverse complement strand
ACGTTCATGTGAACCTGAAGTAGAGTGACCTTGTGGTTGTGTTAATTCTTGAACATGTATCATCACTGGCACATGCTGCTCTCTACAAATTGCAATTGCTTTTTCGTAAGTCTCACACAATGCTACATAATCCCAACCCTTCACTCTGAAAATTTCATATCCATCGCCCTTCTCATCTCTTTGAAATCCTTTTAAGATTTCTGAAATGTTTTCTTTAGTAGTTTGATATTTTGCGTGCACAGAAATTCCATATCCATCATCCCAAATAGAAATCGCCATAGGTATTTGCAATACACCTGCAGCATTTATTGATTCGAAGAAATGCCCTTCGGATGTACTCGCATTTCCAATAGTACCAAAGGCAACTTCATTACCGTTGATTGAGAAATTGGTATATTGATGTAAGTCTTTATTATTTCTGTAAAATTTAGAAGCTTGCGCAAGTCCGACTAATCGTGGCATCTGCCCTGCAGTCGGTGAAATATCAGCAGAAGAATTTTTCATTTCTGTTAAATTCTTCCAATTACCAAATTCATCTAAGCTTCTTGTACCAAAATGTCCGTTCATACTTCTACCTGCTGAACAAGGTTCCGCATCAACATCTGGCATTGCATATAATTGAGCAAAAAATTCTTTGATGTTCGACATCCCTGTGGCAAACATAAAAGTTTGATCTCTGTAATAACCTGATCTAAAATCACCGTCACGAAAAACTTTCGCCATAGCAATTTGAGCAAGCTCTTTACCATCACCAAAAATTCCGAATTTTGCTTTACCTGTTAATACTTCTTTACGACCTAATAAACTAGCTTGACGACTTTCGTTGGCTACTCTATAATCTGTTAGAATTATTTGCTTGAAATCGTCGAAACTTAATTGATTCATTTCGTTAAGAGGAGTATTTAAATTTTTGTTGGATGACATAGCTCAATATTTGCGTATGCGGCAAAAATAATCATTTGGGCGCAAAGGCTGAAACTTAATATTTCGAAGAATTGTATAACTTTGAATGAAACAAAATAAGCCTAATAATGAAAAAATATTTACTTTTTGCACTATTAATTGTTGTATTTCAAAAGTTTAGCTTTTCGGCAGCTGGCGATACTACGATCATTCGATCACATAATGGCACCCATTTGAATTGGTATGGCAATTTCTTTACTAAAACGAAATTCCCAGAAATCGACTCTAATTACAAGCAAATTCTCTTAAAATTCACTATCGGTTGCCCTTCGGGTGGATGTAGTGATTGGGATTATACTACGAAGGTTTTTGCTCGCCGTAAAATTGGTATCGATACCGTTATTGTGAAAACTCCTAATTATAAATTAGGTGCTCAAAATTTTGATTCAATTATTTATAAAACTAGCCCTACATATGTAACTTTCTTTTCAGCACAAGCTGGTGGTACCGACTCTACCATTTCGATGCAACAAAAAATTTATTCATTTTTAGATACTACAAATCGTGCATTAAAAACTGATTCAATAAATATTTATATCGCAGGGTATTGGAATTATTATTTTAATACATCCGGAGTAAAAATTGATTCAATTTATGTTAGTGGTATAAAATTAATTCAGACTTACTTTTCTAAAACGAATTATAATAACAAGTACGAATTCATTGAGTTTGCGAGATATATCACACCATATGCGGGTGATCGTAACTTCGGATTTTTCAGAGAGTTTACAACAGACATTACTGATTACAGATCGGTATTAACTGACTCAGTTGAAATTGGTGTGAAGTATGAAGGTTATTCAGACGGATTTACTGTAAGTTTAGATTATATTTTTATCAAAGGAGAACCAATACGTGAGGCATACAAAGTTGTGCCTTTGTATTACGGCGGATTTGAATATGGGAATCCGAATAACTCTATCGAAAAATATATTAAAGAAGTAAAGTTGGCGGTTGATAGTTCAACAGCGGAGATGGGGGTTATTGTATTACAAACCGGACACGGATTTGGTGGAAATGAAAACTGCGCAGAGTTTTGTGAGAAGTATCATTACTTAAAAATCAATGGAGTACAAAGATTCTCAAGTGCAATATGGAAAAATGATTGTGGCATGAACCCATTATACCCACAACCAGGTACATGGTTATACGACCGTGCAAACTGGTGTCCGGGTGAAATGGTTCGCCCAATTTACTACGACATCAGTCAATACATCAATGCAGGTGATTCATTGAGATTAGATTTAGACATGCAGCCATTTATCAATCAAGGAAATAATTCTTGTTCATATAATATTGCTACAAACGTAATTTATTACAGAGATCGCCAATCGAATACTGACTTAGAATTACAAGAAATAATTTCACCTAGTGCTGATTGGCAAAACAGTCGTTTCAATCCGACTTGTGGTAAGCCCATTGTTAAAGTTAGAAACAATGGTAAAGACATTTCAGGATTTGTAATTGAATATGGCATGAGCAATTCGAGCAGCTTACAACAATATAATTACAACGGAAATTTAGCGATGAATGAGAGTGTGGTGATAGACTTAGACCCCTTGTTAATACAGGCAGGTGGCGACTTTATCGCAAGAGTAAAAACACAAGGTGTATTGGTAGATTATAATTTAACGAACAATGAAAAAAGTGTAAAGGTTATTAAAACATCTTCATTACCAAATGAATTTTTCATAGAGTTCAGAACTAACAATGCTGCTAATGAAAACGAATATGAATTAACCAATTTAGATAACTCATTCTGGCATTATAAAAGTGTGTTTAAGAATGTAACTACACATAGAGATACTGTTCGATTGCAGAAGGGTTGCTATACATTTTTATTTAGAGATTTTGATAAAGACGGATTATCGTTTTTTGCAAATAATGATGGTTCAGGTTATGTACGTTTCAAGAATATGTCGGGTACAACCATACAAACATTCAGAGCAGACTTTGGTACAGAAATTAGATTTCAGTTTACAGTAGATTCAGTTTTAACAGGTATTGAAAATGTACAATCATCAAGAGATTTAGGTATACAAGTATTTCCTAACCCTAGTTCGACATATTGTGTTATCGAATCAATTAGCAATAATGCCATTCAAAAAATCACCATACGCTCAATAGACGGGAAAATTTGTCATGAAATTGGGCAATTTACTGACCCATATAGGGTAGAATTGAATACAGAACAATTTGACAGTGGATTGTATATCTTTGAAATAGAGAGTACTAAAGGCATAAGTAGAGAAAAAGTAGAAATAATACGCTAAATCAGTGTAATTGGAATAAATTTTGATAAACACACAATAAAAACAGAGTTTTAACATTAAATTTGTATCAAACGAAAATTAAATAAAATGAAAAAGTTAATTTTATCAGTAATTGCTATTGCTACATTTGCAGCAGCATCATTTGCACAAGACAAAGCAGCACCTGCACCTGCAACTAACCCTAAAGCACCAGATTACAAATTCGAAAAAGAAGTACATGATTTTGGAGCAATCAAAGAAGGTGTACAAGCAGAATATACATTTAAGTTCACGAACACAGGTAAAGAACCATTGGTAATTTCTAATGTTCAAGCATCATGTGGTTGTACAACACCAAAGTGGACAAAAGAGCCAGTTAAACCAGGAGAGTCAGGTACTGTAACAGCTATCTACAATTCAAAAGGTCGCCCAGGTACTTTCAATAAAGCAATCACTATTACTTCAAATGCAAAGACTCCTCAAAAAGTGTTATTCATTAAAGGTAATGTAGAAGTAGAAAGTTCTAATGAATCGGCAATGCCGGTTAAGAAGGACGTAGCTTCGCCAGTGGCGAAGCCGTAATTTTGCTTCGCAAAATTACGTAGTACAACGTATTCAGTATTCCGTATTCCGATGTGCTAGATTTAAAGATTATCATATAGAAAGGGAGCTAATATTAGCTCCCTTTTTTTTATTGATATTATATAGACGGGGCGATGTAATCGCCCCTTACAAATGCAACAAATAATCATCGTGACGTATTATAAATATTCGGTATCGGTATACTGAATACGGAATACTGAATACATTTTTTTGGTATGACAAAAAAAAATATCGAATTTGCGGCCAATTAAAGAAAAAATCGCATGCCTAAAATTTCTACCAAGGGCCATAACATGCCCGCATCTCCTATACGTAAATTAGTACCATTTGCAGATCAAGCAAAGAAAGAAGGAAAGAAGATATATCATTTAAACATTGGGCAGCCTGATATTGAGACTCCTGAGGTGATGTTAAATGCAATTAAAAACATCGACTTCAAAGTTTGGTCGTACACACATTCAGAAGGTATACCTAGCTACAGAGAAAAGTTAGCAGGTTATTATAATAAAGCAGGATATACAGGTATCACAGCAGCAAATATCATTGTAACTACAGGTGGATCAGAAGCGATTACGATAGCAGTGAATGCATGTTTAAATGCAGGTGATGAAGTAATTATACCAGAACCATTCTACGCAAACTATAATGGTTTTGCATGTATGGCGGATGTTATCGTTAAGCCAATTGTATCAAGTATTGACAATGGTTTCGCCTTACCTCCTATTGCTGAATTCGAGAAAATAATTACTCCGAAGACAAAAGCAATCATGATCTGCAATCCGAATAACCCTACCGGATATTTATATTCAAGAGCAGAATTAGAAGAGTTAAAAAAATTAGCATTGAAATACGATTTGTTCATCTTCTCAGACGAAGCTTATCGCGAGTTCTGTTATGATGGTAAAGAGTTCGTATCACCAATGCATTTAGATGGCTTAGACGAGAACGTAATTGTATTAGATACAGTATCAAAAAGATATTCAGCATGTGGTGCTAGATTAGGTGCAATTGTTACTAAGAATAAAGAAGTATTAAGTTCAGCATTACGTTTCGCGCAAGCGAGATTATGTCCGCCTGCCATCGCACAAATAGCAGCCGAAGCAGCAATAGACACACCTCAATCATATTTCGATGCTGTAAGTATAGAATATACAGAAAGAAGAGACATCGTTGTTAATGCATTAAACAAAATAGACGGAGTATTTTGTCCGAACCCAGGTGGCGCATTCTACGCAGTAGTACGTTTACCAATCGACGATTCAGATAAATTCTGTCAGTGGATGTTAGAATCGTTTTCATACGAAGGACAAACAGTGATGATGGCACCAGCAACAGGATTCTATTCAACACCAGGTGCAGGTAAGAATGAAGTAAGAATTGCATATGTATTGAAAAAAGATGATTTATTGAGTGCGATGAAATGCTTGGAGGAAGCGCTTAAAGTGTATCCAGGGAAGATGTAAAATGTAGGATGTAGGATGTAGAATTAAGAGTGGAGAATTAAGGGTGAAGAACGGGGAATAAGGAATTTGGAGAGGATTGGCAGTGTCAATCCTTTTTTGTTTAATATTGGGTATATTTATCATTCTTAATACTTTGTACTTTGTACTTAATACATAATACTTAATACATACCATGCAGAGCGAAATCGAACTATACCACGAAAAACTATCTCCAGAAGATAAGGCAATAGCAGATTTGTTATATCTAGAAATTTATAAGTCCTT
>JBKCCA010000200.1:0-7242 GCA_046305595.1 bacterium | reverse complement strand
CATTTCTATATGTTACAGAAGCTAATGAACCAAAAACTCCTTGATTTTTTAAATTCTTTTTTGTTCCATATGTAAATTGATAACTCTGAGTTGGCAAAGCCATTGATTCTTGCTCGCCATAAGGGTTACCTAATGATTTAGTAGCCTCAATTTGTTTGGCCAAAGGTGAAGAAGCATATTTCTGACGTGAAGTTGGGAAATTGTCAGATAAGTTTCTCTCTCCATCTGCATATCCTAAATAATCAAACTTGCCTCTACCATTAGATAAAAATCTCTTGAAAGTAGATTGTGTATTGAAACCTAAAGAAACAGAAAAATCAATAAAGCTCTCTTCAGGTATATCTCTAGTTACTACTTGAATTACACCTCCTGCGAAATCAGCTGGTAAATTTGCTGATGCTGTTTTATTAATCGTAATTCTTTCAATTAAATTTGAAGGTATGATATCGAATGAGAATGCTTTTTTATCAGGTTCTGAACTTGGCAACATTGCATTGTTTAAAGTTGCAGTATTATATCTATCTGCTAGACCACGAATAACAACGAACTTATTATCTTGTACCGAAGCACCGCTGACTCTTTTTAATACATCCGAAGTATTTTTATCAGGAGATTTTTTAATCAAATCAGAAGCGATACCATCAGATATTGCTATGTTATTTTTTTGTATAGAATACATTGCACCTATACTCTCTTTCTTATATGTAGAGGTAACAACTACTTCTTGAATCGCTTTAGAGTTTTCTGCTAAAGCCATATTCAAATTTGTAATCTTACCAGCAGATACTTGAACGCCTTCTACAAATTTCGTTTCATATGAAACATATTTGAATACTAGTTTGTAAGTACCCGGATTTAAATTAGAAATGGTATAGTTGCCATCAAAATCTGTTTGTACTCCAATTGTGGTGCCATCTATCATCACAACTGAACCTATAATTGGTTCATTATTGTTTTTATCGAAGACTTTACCTGAGATTTTACCCTTTTGAGAAGTTTGGGCTGAAAGATTAAAAGCGCTGATAATTAATATTATTGCACTTAAAATTAATGAGTTTTTGATACTTTTCACTTTTGTAATATTGAGTTAGGCAAAAGTACCCTCACAATATTAAGCCTTTGTTAAGTGATGATTATCAAAAGGTAATTTTAAGGTCAGTTCAATGTTAAGTCTATTGATTATCAATGCTAATTTTCGCTCTGATATGGTAGGCCTAGAGACTTAAAAACGAAGTGTAATAGCCAAATCGGACCAATTAATAAGAATTGTAGATCTTTTAAAAATGAAGGCTTCTTACCCTCAATTTTATGTCCGAGGAACTGAAAAATCCAAGCCACCACAAATATTATCACACAAATCAACCACATTGCTGGACCTCCAGCTCGCTCTAAATACTCTAATTGTACAATTAGATAAGAGAACAAACCTATTACAAATATCATTGCAAAGGCTAGAATAGCTGATAGTCTCCAATAATAATAAAGTGCAAATGCAATAAATATAGAAGCTATATTAAAATAAGGGTATAGCTTCATGAATTCAGGCATTGGAATTGCCCAAATAAGGCCTAACAAACTAAATACGATGGATGGTACCGCGATCCAATGAATAAGTTTATTGGTAGAGTTTCTGTGACTCTCGCTGTACTCGCTTAATAGCTGATCTAAACGTGTCATAATGATAGTATTATAGTAGCTAGTCAAAGTAGCTAGTCTAGCTACTTTGACTAGCTACTGATGTACTAATTTTAATTACTTAGCAAAAGATACCGACCTAGTCTCTCTTATCACCGTCACTTTTACTTGGCCTGGGTATGTCATTTCTGTTTGAATTCTTTCTGCGATGTCAAATGATAATGCTTCAGCCTGTTGATCTGTAATTTTTTCACTTTCAACAATTACACGTAATTCTCTACCAGCTTGAATAGCAAATGTTTTTTCAACACCAGGGTATGAAAGCGCTAAGTCTTCCATTTCTTTTAATCTCTTTATATAACTTTCTACTACTTCACGGCGAGCTCCAGGTCTTGCTCCAGAGATTGCATCACATGCTTGAATAATTGGCGACAATATACTCGTCATTTCAATTTCGTCGTGGTGAGCTCCGATAGCATTGCAAATTTCTGGATGTTCTTTATACTTCTCAGCTAATTGCATACCTAAGATTGCGTGAGGTACTTCCGGATTGTCTTCAGATACTTTACCAATATCATGTAATAACCCGGCTCTTCTCGCCATCTTCACATTTAATCCTAATTCTGTTGCCATAATCGCACAGAAGTTTGCTACTTCGCGTGAATGTTGTAATAAATATTGTCCGTATGATGAACGATACTTCATTCTACCTACCATACGTATTAACTCTGGGTGAAGTCCGTGTATACCTAAATCGATTACTGTTCTTTCACCAGTTTCTATAATTTCTTCTTCTAACTGTTTTTTAGTTTACGCCACTACCTCTTCGATACGAGCTGGGTGAATTCTACCATCAGTCACTAATCTGTGTAATGACAATCTTGCTAATTCTCTTCTTACTGGGTCGAAACCTGATAAGATGATAGCTTCAGGAGTATCATCAACAATAATTTCAATACCAGTTGCTGCTTCTAAGGCTCTAATGTTTCTACCTTCACGACCGATGATTCGACCTTTAACTTCATCACTTTCAATATTAAATACTGAAACTGTATTTTCAATTGCAGCTTCTGTTGCAGATCGTTGAATCGTTTGAATAACAATTTTCTTTGCTTCTTTCGCCGCAGTCATTTTTGCATCCTCAACAATATCTTTTATCATAGACATCGCATTTGTTTTAGCTTCGTCTTTTAATGCTTCAATCAATTGTTGCTTTGCTTCATCTACTGAAAGTCCAGATATCTTCTCTAACTGCTTAACCTGTAATTGATGTGATGCATCAACTTCAGCTTTTTTCTTTTCTACCAAATCAAGTTGACGAGTAAGATTTTGACGAAGTGTCTCCATCTCTTGCTCTTTGCGTTGGTTGTTCTCAAGCTTTTGACTTAGAGATTGTTCTTTTTGTTTAAGTGTGTTTTCTTTTTGAGAAATTTGAACATTCTTTTGTTGAATCTCTTGCTCATGTTCAGTTTTGATTTGAAGGAATTTTTCTTTTGCTTCTAGCAACTTATTTTTCTTCAAAAGCTCTGCTTGAGATTCAGACTCTTTTAATATTTGTTCAGCTTTTTGTTTAGCGATTTGCTCGTGATCTTGTATACCCTTTTTCAGAGTAACTTTTGCAATTATGAAACCCAATGCCAGGGCTACTATGCTTACTACTATTGTTAATACCATTTTTTCTATCGTTTAATTATACTAATTGAGTATAACCAATAGAACAAAATACTAAAATTTATTGCTTAAACAGGAAATCACTGAGCTTTTTATCAATTGACTCTATTTGTTTAGAGAAATCAAAGCTCATATTCTTGTGATTTTTATCGAGATTCAAATGTTCTGTGGCGATTTGTAAAATACACATAGAAAGCAAATCTTGTTTATCTCGCACAGCATAGTTCTCTTGGAACTCCTTAATACGGTCATTAACCAGTTTAGCAGCTTTCCGAACATTCTCCTCATCCTCACTATTTATTTTTAAAGGATAAACCCTGTCGGCGATATTAATTTTAATGGAGATTTCTCCCATTTGTATGTTTGTTCGCTATTAATTATTTACTCAAAATAGCTATACATTTATCTATTTCGCGTACAAAATCGTTAATTTTCGTCTTAATGTCAAGTGTCTTCTCATCGGTAGTGGCCACGCTCTTTGCTAATTTCAAGATACGGTGCTTCTCTTCCAGCTCTTTATACTCTGTTGAGAGCTCTGTGAATTTTTTTCTTAACATCTCATTATCGCCCAATAAGAGTTCATTTTGCTCTTTTATTGCATCGCAATATTCGAGCAACATATCAATTTTCTTCTCTATGCTATCTAAATTCTTCAAAAGGCTTTTCTTATTTCAGCAGCAACTTCTTTTTCATAAGCTGCTATTAATTTATTCATTACACCATCAATGGCCTGATCTTGTAAAGTTTTCTCTTCGTCAAGTAATACAAAGCTCAAAGCATATGACTTTTTACCAGCAGGCAATTTCTCCCCTTGATAAACATCAAACACATCGACATTTTTCAATAATCTTTGCTCTGCTTGCATGGCCACCTTTTTCAAACTCTCAAAACTCACCGCCTGATCTACCAACATTGACAAATCTCTTCTAACCTCTGGGAACTTCGATGGTTCTTTATAAGTTTTCTTGCGTTTCTTTATCAATTCGAATATTTCAGTCATATTGAAATCTGCATAATATACTGGCTGCGAGATATCAAACGACTTTAATAAGGACTTATGTAGTGAAGATACTTTAATTATTTCAGTTTTGCCAATTAAATATGCAAAGCCATCTAAATTGGTATCTGCCAACACTGAGCTCTTCAAACTTGCCAATCCCAATCGTTGTATAATTTGATCAACGATAGATTTCAAATGGAAAAATGTTTTTTCAACTGGCTTCGCATTCCAATGTTCTTTATGAGTATTGCCAGTCATGAACATACTTAAATGCCAAAATTCAATATTCCCAGTTTCTGTTTTATGATATGTATTACCCCATTCATATAAATTCAAACTAGCATTTTTTCTATTGATATTATAAGCTATTGATTCTAGTCCAGAACTTACCATCTGACTTCTTAATACTTGAAGTTCGATACTCAGCGGGTTCAATATTTCAACACTGTCTGCAATTCCTGTTATTTCATTACTCTTTGCGGATGTCAATGAATTTGACATCATCTCGTTAAAGCCGTTAGAGCTCAAGTACTCTGAAATAATTTCCTTAACTCTGTCTTCATCGGGCTTCGGTTGAAATGATAAGGATGACCTCAACTGCTTAGGCATCTCAATATTATTCAATCCGTATATTCTCAAAACTTCTTCTACTAAATCACAAGGACGAGTAACATCAACTTTTGCTAATGGCACCTTTAGTGTAAGTGAACTATCATCCTCAGAAATTAATTTTATACCTAAACTTGTTAAAATTTCTTTGATGGTTTCTTGAGGTATTGCCTTACCGATTAAGCGTTGTGTATATTCTGTAGTTAATTGTATTACTGCTTGCTCAATAGGTTCAGGGTAAACATCTGTTATACCTGATTCTGGCTCTACACCTGCAAGTTCTTGCAATAATTCTACTGCATACGATGCTGCCTTCAAACACATATCTGGGTCTGTACCTCTTTCAAATCTGAATGAAGCATCTGTTTTAATATTTTGTGCCTTTGCTGATTTTCTTACAGATGCTGCGTTAAAATAAGCGCACTCTAAAAATACATTTTGAGTTTGCTCGGTAATAGCTGAAGCTAATCCGCCTATCGCCCCTGCAATACCCAACACATTTTGAGTGTCAGCAATGACTAATTCTGAATTCTTTAACTCTCTTTCAACGTGATCGAGGGTTAATAATTTTTCATTCGTCTTTGCTCTTCTTACAATGATTGTATGATTTGTAATTTTATCTGCGTCATATGCATGCATCGGTTGACCCAAACCATGACATATATAATTGGTAATATCTACTATATTATTAATGGGTTTAACTCCAATGATATTTAAACGATCAACTAACCATTTTGGTGATGGTGCAACTTTTACATTCTTCAAATAGATGCCTGTGAAGCGTTTGCAATCTTCAGCATCTTCAATTTGAATATTTATTTTACCACTGCTATGTACTGGTAGTTTTTTATAATTGTTAGGCTTTAAAGATTTTTTATAAATAGCGGCAAGATCTCTTGCAACACCTAAATGTGATGCAGCATCAGCTCTATTTGGAGTTAAGCCTATTTCAAAAACAACATCTGATTTTAGTCCGTAATATTCTTTGAACGATCTTCCAATTTCAGCATCATCCGGAAGTATTTTTATACCATCATGAGATTCCCCTAAACCAATTTCAGCTTCAGCACAAATCATCCCTACAGATAATTCAGATCTAATTTTAGACTTATTGATTTTAAAAGCTTCGCCATTCGTCGGATGTACAGTAGTTCCGACCGTAGCCACAATAACTTTTTGTCCGACCGCTACATTCGGCGCACCACAAACAATTTGTAATAATTCCTCTGCACCTACATCAACTTTTGTAATTCTCAAACGATCGGCATTTGGATGCTGATAACACTCTTTGACATGACCTATAACTAATCCCTCTAATCCACCTTTTACCGACTCAATCTGCTCCAATGCCTCTACCTCTAGTCCGACTGATGTCAACGCCTCTGATATATCTTGTGCTTGCTCTTCTAACTCTATAAACTCTTTAAGCCACTCGTATGAAATTCTCATTGATAATTTTTGATTTTAGCAAAAGTATAAAATATCAATGAGAATTTATGGTTCAGCAATTACAAGGTGCCGCTATCAGAAAAACTATAATAATTATTCTCATGAATGATTATATGATCTAGCAATTTAATATCAAGCATTGAGCAAGCATCTTTGCATTTTTGGGTAAGAGCTATATCTTCTTTACTAGGCACTAAATTACCTGAAGGGTGATTATGAGAAAGCACCATACCACTTGCTAAGGTCTCTATAGCTTCTTTCATAATCATTCTTATATCTGCTACAGTTCCACTGATACCACCTTTACTCAAGCATTTTTTAGAAATAATTCGATTTGATCTGTTTAAATATAAGACCCAAAATTCTTCATATTCTAAATCTCTAAACAGGTATTCTAACCGAGCATAAACATCTTTACTGCTTAAAATTTTAGGTAATTCGAGAGGTATATGCTCTCTACGCCTACGCCCGATTTCAAGAGCAGCTATTATATTTACCGCCTTTGCTTGTCCGATTCCCTTTATTTTCTGAAGATCATTAATACTTAACTTTGCCAGTGAATATAGATTATTATCTACAGTGCTCAATAATTTTTGAGCTATAGCTATGGCTGACTGGTCTTTAGTACCTGTACCGATTATGATTGCGAGTAATTCAGAATCACTCAATACATGTCGGCCTTTGGTAATTAATTTCTCTCTTGGTTGGTCTTCTTCGGCCCAGAATCTTATGGCCACTGATTTATTATCATACACACTCATCTCTTTAAATTTTTTTCAAGATAAGCTTAAAATAAAAAATCCCGCATCGCATAGATGCAGGATTATTTATCAGTATTTTTTCAAATAATCTGTAATCTTAAGAAAGAATTACTTAAG
>JBKCCA010000199.1:0-1553 GCA_046305595.1 bacterium | reverse complement strand
TCTTTCGCCAATCCCTTTTCTGCCATTAAATTCATCAACAATCGAGAACTATTTTCATTATGCGTACCAGCGCAAATAGCCATATTTTCTATGTGTTCTACGCAATACTTCAAGCCTGCATCATAATCTCTATCTGATGATGCTTTATCAACTTGAATAGGTGAAGCATAGCCATTTTCTAGCGCTCTTTTTCTCTCTTTCTCCATGTATGCACCGCGTACTAATTTGATGCCTACATATATGCCTTCGGATGTTAATGCTTGGTGAGATTGCTTCAAAAATTCTAATCGATCGTGACGATAGAATTGTATGGTATTGTAAACAATCACTTTGTTCTTATTGAACAAGCGCATCATATCTGCAGCCAATTGGTCTATGGTATCTTGTATCCATGTCTCCTCTGCATCAATAAAAATTCTTACATCTAAATCATGAGCAGTTTGGCAAATTCTTTTGATACGATCTTTTACTCTTTCGTATTCTTTTTGCTCTTCAAAATTTAAAGCCTCTTTCGCATCTAATTTTTCTAACAATCCGAATCTCGCTACACCTGTTACCTTAAATACACTGAAGGGAATATTTGAATCTGACTTTGCTCTCTTTATAGTTGCAATTGTCTCTTCCGTCGTCGCATCAAACGCTGCTTCTGTTGCTTCTCCCTCTACTGAATAATCAAGGATGGTACCGATCTTGTATTTCCCTAAATGTTCTATTCTATTCGCACAATCTTGTATCGATTCACCTCCACAAAAATGTTTGAAGATCGTCGCGCGAATTATGCCAGTTATGGGTAATCCGATTTTCACGGCGAAGTTGGTTATCGGCGGACCTACCTGTACTACGAAGTTCACGTTGATAACTTTGAATAACCAGTAGGCTCTTGTTAAATCGGCATTGCTCATACCTGAGAATGCGATTTGAGTATTATCGAAAGATATTTCTTTGCTCATTGTTTATAGAAATCTGTCAAAAATAGGAAAAATGCGTAATTTCGATGTATCAATATTCATATAAAACTAATGACTACAAATATAAAACCGAAGGGACTTTCAAATTGGTTGAACACCGACTTAAAAACCTTCGTAATTGCGGGGCCTTGCAGCGTAGAGTCTGAAAAACAAATACACGATACAGCGAAAGCTTTAGCTACATACAATATACCAGTACTTCGAGGTGGCATTTGGAAACCTCGTACTCGACCAGGTTCATTCATGGGCATTGGTACTCAAGCGATTCAATGGTTAGCTGATGCTGCCAAACAAAACAATATGATGTCGGCAGTTGAAGTAGCTAATGCTGACCATGTTGAAGATTGCTTAAAAGCAGGTATCGACATCTTGTGGATCGGCGCTCGTTCAACTGTAAGTCCGTTCGTTGTTCAAGAAATCGCAGACGCCCTCAAAGGCGTTAACATCCCGGTAATGGTAAAAAACCCTATTAACCCCGATTTTGAATTATGGTTAGGGGCGATTGAAAGAATTTACAATGCTGGTATTGAAAAAGTAGCAGCAGTACATCGCGGATTTTCGCAATACGAAAAGAACACATATAGA
>JBKCCA010000198.1:0-7584 GCA_046305595.1 bacterium | reverse complement strand
GGTATTACCGGAGCTAGTGGATCTATTTATGCAAAAGTTTTGCTAGATAAATTACATACAATGTTAGGCACTCAAATTGAAAAAATCGGAGTGGTGATGTCTGATAATGCTAAAGATGTTTGGAAATTTGAACTTAACAATACTTTGTTTGATCAATACCCAGGTATTGATTTTTATGATAAGTCAAACTTCTTTGCGCCTTTTGCATCTGGTTCTGCTAAATATGATACTATGATTATTGCACCTTGTAGCATGGGTACTTTATCTCGTATTGCTCAAGGTACTTCTAACGATTTAATGACTAGAGCAGCTGATGTAATTTTAAAAGAACGTCGTAAATTAATTTTGTTGGTAAGAGATACTCCTTTCAGTTTAATTCATATCAACAACATGAAGACCGTCACTGAAGCAGGCGGAATTATTTGTCCGGCTAACCCTTCATTCTATTCTAAACCTAATACATTCGAAGAACTAGCTGCCACAGTGGTAGATAGAGCAATCGATTTAGCCTCTTTAGAATTAAATTCATATCGTTGGTCTGAATAATTAAACCTTTCGTATTATCTTTAGTCTAGACTAAAATAAAACTAGACTAAAATGATTCGTAAACCCTTAATTTATTCATTATTCATTCTAGCTGCAGGCTTATTAATTGTTGCTTGTACTAAAGAAGAATCAGAAGTATCTAATAATACCATCGACCCTTATGCAGAAGTGAATTCTGTATTTAAAGGCAAAATCGATTTAGAGAACTTAGCGAATTATGCTAATCAAACGATACCTACTTATATCAATCGTGATAACACTAACTCCAATCCGATTAGTGATAAAGCTGCGACATTAGGTAGAGTTCTTTTTACGATAAAAAACTTTCAGTTAACGATCAAATAGCCTGTGCTTCTTGCCATAAGCAAAACCTGGCTTTTGGTGATTTACCACAAGCATCAATTGGGGTTAATGGCAATACAGGTCGCCATTCTATGCGTTTAGTAAATGCTAGATTTTCAGCTGAAGCGAAGTTTTTTTGGGATGAGCATGCAGCAACACTTGAAGCACAAACTACTCAGCCAATACAAGATCATGCAGAGATGGGCTACTCTGGACAAAATGGAGATCCATCAATTAATGATTTAATTACAATACTAGAAGCAGTATCATATTACCAAGAACTTTTCAAATTTGTTTTTGGCGATACAGAAATTACTGAAAATAGATTACAAATTGCTTTATCTCAATTCGTAAGAAGTATTCAATCTTTCGATTCTAAATATGATGTAGGTAGAGCACAAGTGGCGAACGACGGACAGCCATTCCCGAATTTTACGAATCAAGAAAACATGGGTAAGAATATGTTTTTAACTCCACCGCAATTTGATCAAAATGGTAATAGAGTAGCAGGTGGCTTAGGCTGTGCAGGTTGTCACAGACCACCAGAATTTGACATAGATCCGAATTCATTAAACAATGGTGTTATTGGAACTATTTCAGGCACAGGCACAGATTTAGTAGTAACACGATCTCCAACATTACGTGATGTTGTTAAAGCGGATGGTACAAGCAATGGACCTTTTATGCATACCGGAGCTTCAAATAATTTAATAACAGTTATAGATCATTATAACCAAATTAGTTTAGTAGGAAATAATAATTTAGATCCTCGTTTAAGACCAGGTGGTAATCCGCAAAACTTACAATTGATGAACGGACAAAAAGATGCGATCGTAGCGTTTATGAGAACCTTAGCTGGTTCGAATGTATATGTTGACGCTAAATGGTCAGATCCGTTCTAGTAACTAGTTACAACAAAAAAGAAATAAAAAAAACGGGCATTTTTAAATGCCCGTTTTTTTTATTTCTTTTTTGTTTGTTTCTCTCTTTCTTTCTGCATCTCTTCTAACTTCTGCTGAAACTTTGATTTCTTCTTTTGAGATTCTGGTTTCTTTTTATTCTCTTGTATCTGCTTGTGTAATTTTGCATCATCTACAAACGCTCTAATCAAATATTGCTTTCCGAAGGTCATCATATTCGCTAAGAAATAGTAGTAGTTCAAACCTGCTGATACATTGTTTAATACTCCCATGAAAATGATTGGCATTAAATATCCCATCCATTTCATTTGTCCGGTTGCACCAGAAATTTGGTTGTTTAATCTTGTATAAATTAATGTAGAAATGGTCATCAATAAACACATTAAACTGATGTGATCACCGTAGATATAACTGATTACTGGTATCTCACCGAATGTCCAGATTGAATCGTATGTCGATAAATCTTCTACCCATAACAAACCTTGTTGACGTAACTCAATTGATGAAGGGAAGAAGAAGAAGAATGCGAATAATATCGGCATCTGTAACAATAGAGGTATACATCCGCCTAAAGGATTAACGCCTGCTTTCTTGTATAACTTTAAATATTCTTGTTGAAGTTTCGCTTGATCATCGTCACCAATCTTAGCTTTAATCTCATCCATCTCTGGCTTTAAGATTCTCATCTTAGCCGTTGATAAGTACGAACGATAGGTTAGAGGTGATAATGCTAATTTTAATAATACAGTTAAAATTAAGATGATGATACCATAATTTAAATTCCAGTTTTGTAATCCGTTGAACACTGGTATCACCGCCCATTTATTAATATATTTCAATGGTCCCCAACCTAAGTTGATTAATTTCTCTAAACCGATGTTGTATTTTTCGAGGGTGTTGTAATGGTTCGGACCAAAGTAAAACTGCATGGCATAATCTTCATTTGCTTTATGAGCATATGGTATGGTTAATGCCATTCTTAATTTTTTTACATCCTTAGAAGATAAATCAGTAGCTGTACCGATTTCAGCATTCTCAAATTTTGATTTAGAGATTAATACTGATGAGAAGAAATGTTGTTTGAATGCTAACCATTGAATACCCGGGGTAAGCTTTTCTGTTTCATCAGAAGTGGTACTTAAGTAATCAACATCTTCATTAGAGTATCTGTAATAAACGGTAGTATTATTACGCTCCATTTTCATATCCTTCTCATTCTTCAACCCGTCAATCGACCAAGTAACATCGAAATAAGAATTGCTAGGTGCAATTACGTTCGACATGTTATTAGAGATAATGTTGAAGTCTAATAAATACGAATCACCTTTTAAGCTATATACATAATCAATGTATTGATCTGCATTAGCGCTTAATCTGAAAGTAATGCTATTTGAGTCAGCAGCTTGAACGGTAAATGATTTACCTATGGTTTCAAAATAATACTCTTCAGTATTAATTAATGCACCACCTGCATAGAATTTGGTATTCCATTCATTTTTCTCACCATCAAATAATAATACTGGCTTCCCTTCGAAGGTCTTGTATTCTTTTAATTCTACTGAAAATATTTTAGCTCCCTTGTTAGAGATTTTTGCTTTAATTTTCTCGTTTTCGATAACGAAGAAATTCTCAGTTCCATTTTTTTGACTTCCGAAGACACCATTTGTATCAACTGATATAGGAGCAGCAACTGTGCTTGATGAATCAGTTATAACAATGTTTGAGTCTGTTTTTGTTGTAGTAATGCCAGCTTTAGCTGCATTAATAGAGTCAGTAGTTTGTTGGTACTCTTTTAACTCTTGTTCTGATGGTTGTAAATAAAAACTAAAACCTATCAATATTACGGCTATAATTAATAGCCCGGTAAAGGTATTTCTATCCATTTTTTCTAATCAAATCGGCAGCAAACGTACCTAAAAAAAGCTTTAAATCAAAGGGCGTTGTACCTTACATCGCCCTTATAAATATTATTTTTTCTTTCCGTATTTAAACTCAGCAGCGGCTTCTATGAATTTCACAAAAATAGGATGCGGATTAGCTACAGTACTTTTCAACTCTGGGTGGAACTGACTAGCTACGAAGAATGGGTGGTTTTTTAATTCTACCATTTCTACAAGGCCGGTATCAGGATTAGTACCTGAAGTGATCATGCCAGCATCATTGTATTGCTTAATGAACTTGTTATTAAACTCATAACGGTGACGATGACGTTCTCTTATTTTAGTTTTACCATAAATAGAATAAGCCTTTGTTCCCTTTTGAATTTCACAGATATATGAACCTAAACGCATTGTACCACCTTTTTTCTTGATGTTTTTCTGCTCTTCCATCATATCGATGACAGGGTATTTAGATTTCTCATCCATTTCTGTTGAATGAGCACCTTTTAACTTCAATACATTTCTACCAAATTCTATAACTGCACATTGCATACCTAGGCAAATACCAAAGAATGGTATGTTATTTTCTCTTACGAATTTGATAGCTTCTAATTTGCCTTCAATACCTCTACTGCCAAATCCTGGAGCCACTAATACACCGTCTAAATGTCCTAGTTTCTCTTTCACATTTGCAGTAGTAATTTGCTCTGAATGTATATATTCAACATTTACCTTGCATTCATTACTTGCACCTGCATGTATAAAAGCTTCTGTGATTGATTTGTAAGCATCAGGTAATTCAACGTATTTACCAACTAATGCTACTTTAACATCTTTTGTTGGGTTCTTTAATTTACCTAAGAAATCTTTCCAAGTTTCTAAATCGGGCTCACCTTTTAGTGGTAATTTCAATTTAGTTAATACCGTTTTGTCTAAATTCTCTTTTAACATCAATAATGGCACATCATAAATAGTTGATGCATCAATTGACTCAATAACTGAGTTGATGTTAACATTACAGAACTGAGCAATTTTTTTACGTATTTCTGTATTAATCGGATGTTCAGTTCTACAAACTAATATATCAGGTTGAATTCCGTACTCTAATAACATCTTCACAGAGTGTTGAGTAGGTTTTGTTTTTAATTCACCAGCAGCAGCTAAGAACGGAATTAAAGTTAAATGAATAACAATTGCATTATTAGCACCTACTTCCCATTTAAACTGTCTTACAGCTTCAATGTATGGTAATGATTCAATATCACCTACAGTGCCACCTAATTCTGTTATTACTATATCAAAATCACCTGATTCCCCTAAAATTCTGAAGTTTCTCTTAATTTCATCAGTGATATGTGGAATTACCTGTACGGTTTTACCTAAGTATTTACCTTCACGCTCTTGATTAATTACGTTTTGGTAAATTCTACCTGTAGTAATATTATTAGCTTGAGAGGTAGGTACATTCAAGAAACGCTCATAGTGACCAAGGTCTAAATCTGTTTCTGCACCATCATCTGTCACATAACATTCGCCATGTTCATATGGGTTTAATGTTCCCGGGTCGATATTAATATAAGGGTCAAACTTTTGAATGGTTACTCGGTAACCTCTTGATTGTAAAAGCTTGGCTAATGAAGCGGAGATGATGCCCTTACCTAATGAGGAAGTAACACCGCCCGTAACGAAAACATATTTGGTCATTGTACTATTGTTTGAGAAATACTGCGAATTGCAAGTATTGTTACGGGATTCAAAACTACGAAAAATAAATTAAGCTTTTATAAGATGTTGATAAGTGAAAAACTCTAAAGGTAAATTTCTTTCTCTTTCTTCAACCATTCTAATAAACTTCCATTATAAGCTTTTCTTACTTCTAGGGTAGATAAGCTCAAATCATGCATTCCGTTTTTAATTATTTTTCTTTCTACGTTTTTCCCTAGTTTCAAAGCTCTAGTTTGAATTTCCTCTGTGTTTAGTACAGCATCGGCATACTTAATATTATCAGTATATTGCTTCTCATAATAACTCTTATCAGATGAAAATACAACTATAGGTTCCTTTATATTTAGTCCGTGTTTTATTTTCTTATGAGATCTATTGATGGCTCTTAACCAGCCGGCATCCATTCTGAAGGCTATGATCGGTTTCCAAATTAAATTATAATCCCATTCTCCTTTATAGTCTTTATGAATGCTTTCCCCATATAACCCTGAAAGTCCTTGTGGTAACTTCATCTTCGGTGCAATTAATCCAATGCTTGAAACAATGGGTACCAAAATATTCTCCTCAAATCCAGAATTATTGAAATCAAAAAAAGGAGAATTTAGGCTTATCGATTGAAATAAATTTTGCCCAGTGCGAGCATCCGCATACCTAGCAACAATTAATCCACCTGTAGAATGGGCATTTATATGTATGTAATTATGACCTTCAGCCTTAATGATTTTTAATGCTGAATCAATGTCTGCATAATACTCTTTTAAATTTCTTGCCTGATTCGGATGTTGGTTACTTTGCATTGACCTACCGTATTTTCTGAGGTCTAATGCATAGAAGTCATAGCCTTCTTTAAGTAATATTTCTGCAAATTCTGTATTGAAAAAATAATCACAGAAGCCATGTATGTATAGCACAGCCTTCTTTGTTTCCTGATAACTTTTTTTTTTAATCAAGGTGCTAACTACCTTGCCTTCGTAATCATCTTGCATTTGAATAGTTCTATATTCAAATCCGTTTTTTAAATAATCTTCTCGATACTGTGCATTTGCATTTGTATTAATGAAGAAAATGATGATTGATAGTATTGCCGCTCTTTTTATCATTGTAACCTTATTCTATAACTTGTACTTAATCGAAAGTAAGCATTATTGCGCATGTTTTCTTCTAAAATATAAGCTCTGTCTAATTTCATTTGACCTGTTCTTATATTTCTAAATAGACTATGTCCGGCTTCAATTGCCACAACAAAATTTTTAAAGAAATACCAATCTGATACGATTCCTAATTGAGTTTCATTTATATATAAATATTCTTTTTCGTTCAAAGTATAACTATTGTTTACTCCTCTAAGTATAAAACTCAAGTACCAATTTTTATTCATTTTTCTTTCGACAAATAAATTTGCCGGAACATTGCCCCAAATTTTTAATTTATTATTCGGATAATATTCTATACCAATTATTGGCAAGAAGAAATTCCCCCAAAACTCTTTGTTGTAATATAGTCCGGGTTTAATCTTAAACTTATCATTTACCATATAATTCAATGTACTTAATACACCAATTTGAGTGGAGAAATTTGTACTTAAATCGCTGGTATTTTTTCTAAAGAATAGGGTAGTACTTGAACTCCATTTCTCATTGATTTTTTTATTGACCGATATTGGGAATCCGATACCCTTCAAATTAAAATTCAATGAATCGTATGAATTGATTAGCCAGTTTTCGTAATACGGACTTATGGTTACAACCATATCTATTTTTTTGAATTGCAAGGGTATATTAATTCCTGTGAATAGATATTCTGTATTATTCTTCTGTGATTGAGCAGAACCAAGTCCGAACTCTGGCGAATACGCCTTTCGCAAACTTGCTATATCAACATAATCTTGAGGGTAAACTTTATTGATGCTCGTTAAAAAAAGTATAATGAGTAATTTATACTTCAAGGTTTTGCTGTTTAGTTTTTTAAATAGATTAAAACTTTTTCTACATCTTCAGCACAATCAATAGCGATACTATCAAAAGTTGTTACTGCTGTTTTGATTTTATATCCGTTTTCTAACCAACGTAATTGCTCTAATGATTCTGCTTGCTCTAATGAAGAAATTGGTAGTTTAGTTATTTTCTTCAAGACATCCGAAGTATAACCATAAATTCCAATATGTTGGTAGT
>JBKCCA010000197.1:0-2939 GCA_046305595.1 bacterium | reverse complement strand
GTTACTGATAATCAAACAAATATTTAAAAAAAATGTAGAGATAAGTTATTTTTTTATCAGTATATTCATGGTTCAAGTAATAAAAAAACTTAAATTCAAATTATGATGAAACAACTTTTACAAAAGAGTAAAACAGGGCGGATGCTACTGTTTTTATTCGGTGTGATAATCATCACAATGAGTGCAACAACAACTAATGCACAAATTGCGATTGATTTCAATGGAGCGTTTCCGCCTCCAGGTCCACCGGTAGTAAGTAACCCAATTGGTACAGGCTCATCAGATGCGCCAGGCTTAGTAAAATGGTACAGAGGCGATACAGTAGTCGTAACAGACTTTGGTAATGCCGGTATCAATCCAGGCCGTGGTGGATCAGGATTTGCAGCGTGCTTTAACTCTTATGATATATTAAGTGGAGGTAAAGCAGATTTAATTATTAACGATGTAAACTTATCTACAGGATATTCACCATCAGCGGTGTTAAAATTCTGGATGATTAATACAAGTGGTACAGACGTAATAAAAGTATTTGCTAGAAATGGTACAGACCCTTGGGTACAAGTAGGTGCTGCATCATACGGTGTTTATGCTGCATTTACAGAAGTGAGCATAAGTTTACAAGCATTTACAGGAGGTTCAAACACAGCTGTAGATATTAGATTAGAAGCAACATCAGATTATGGTGCAACAAATATTGGTATCGATGATATCTCTATTGATCCACCTGCTCCGATGACTTATGTATCATCTACTGCAAGTCAAAAATTAAACGACAGAGAAATATTTAGACCGCTACCGAATCAAGAAATTATTCGTATGCAAATCAATACATCTGGTACTTTAAGTCCGGTAGTAGCTAATACATTTCACTTAAGCACCTTAGGTACAAACAATCTTGCAAACATTTCGAATGCAAAATTATGGTATACAGGTTCAGTAAATTCATTCAACTTTAAAACTGCAACACAAGTAGGTAACGTGGTTGCCTCTCCTAGTGGTAGTTTTAGCATTACTGGTGTTACACAAGCATTAGCAGAAGGACAAAACTTTTTCTTCTTAACGTATGATGTTACAGCATCAGCGACAGCAAATGATTCAGCAGATGCTACACTTGACTCAATCAAAATTGGTACTACTAATTATGTTCCAACAGTAGGTAACCCTGCAGGTAGAAGAATTATCAGAGCTGCAACAGCATTTTATAAAAATGCAGGTATTGCAACTTCTGCAAGTGGTAGAGCACCATCTACAGGTGTAAAATTCAATAGATCAATTAGTATATACCCAGCTGCAGAATACCCAGATTTAAAAGCAGGTACAGAGATTACTACTGCAGGATTCGAAATCGCATCACTAGGTGCAAATCAAGTTGCGGTAACTGGAACTATGAAAATATACATGGTAAACACTGCTGATGCTTCTTACTTAAAATCTGCTGTGTTTGCAACAGCAATTGTAGGTATGAAAAAAGTATACGATGGCCCTGTAACTATTAATCCAGAAACAGGATCGATAGATATTCGTTTAGATTCTACATTATTATATACTGGTGGTAATATTTATTTTGCTTATGATTGGGAAATCACAAGTGCAGTAAGTACTGGTGCTACATATTTCTGTAATAATGCTACAGTTGGTGGTGCAAGTGGAAACAGATCTGGTACTTCATCAACAGCAGCACCTACAACAACGTTAGGTACTTCTGGATTTAGACCTTCTGTGAAATTTGGTTCGACAGCAATTGCAAATGATGCTGCTGTTACTTCATTATTCACATACACTGAAATGGCTAATCCTGCTGCCAACCAACATCAGGTAAGAGCGATTGTAAAAAATAATGGTTTCAATCCATTGACTAGTTACAACGTAAACTTAACAGTTGCTGGTGCAAACACTTATTCAAATACTAAACAAGTAAGTTTATTATTTGGCGAGTCTGCTACAGTGACATTTGATGCATATAGTAATTCTACTAACGGTGTAAATACTGTAAAAGTAAAAGTAGGTGCTGATGGTAATTCATCTAATGACTCTATTCAAGCTTCGCAAAATGTTACAGCTAGTAGATTCAGTTATGCAACAAATACTGCATCAACCGGACAATTAGGTTACAACACCGGTGGTGGATTATTATTAACAAAATATAAAGCAGTAGGTGCTTGGTTAGTAGATAGTGTTCGTATTTCGATTGCTAACAACCCAGCAACAGCTACGAAGAGAGTATTTGCAGTTGTATTAAACTCTGAAGGAACAATCATTGCAAAATCAGATACAGTTACGTTAGTAACTGCTGATTTAAATACTTTCAAAACTTTCGCAATTACAGCTCCAAGAACTGTTTCAAACGAGGACTTCTATGTAGGTTTATCTCAAGTTGCAAATGCAGCTGGATATTTCCCATTAGGAACTCAAACAGAATCACCAGGTAGACCAGGTGCATATTATACAGCAGCTTCTACAGGTGCAGGTATCGCAGAAGCAAGTACATTTGGCAGATTCCCTATCGATGCATATGTAAGTGCAGCCGGACCAGCTCCAACTGTAAGCTTAGGTGCTGACAGAACAATTTGTGCTGGCGACTCTGTAACATTTGATGCAGGTAACCCTGGTATGACATACTTATGGAGTACAGGTGCAACAACGCAAACTATCGTTGCTAAAACGGCAGGTGCTTATTCAGTAACTGTACGTAACGCACAAGGTAACCCTACAAGAGATACAGTAAACCTTACAGTAAACCAATTCGTAGCTGCAAGTGTGAATATTTCACAATCACCTTCAGGTATTGTTTGTGCTGGTTTACCAGTAACATTCACAGCAACACCTACAAATGGTGGTACTGCACCAACTTATGTTTGGTTGAAAAATGGTACTGTTGTAGCAGGTGAAACTGGTGCAACATATACTTCTTCTTCATTAGCTAATAATGATGTTATTTC
>JBKCCA010000196.1:0-1979 GCA_046305595.1 bacterium | reverse complement strand
TGCTGCTAAACCCGAAATAGCAGATTATCCATTTACAACTTTAGTACCTAATTTAGGTATCGTTTCATATCGCGAGAATAAATCATTTGTGATGGCTGATATACCTGGAATAATAGAAGGTGCTTCACAAGGAAAAGGATTAGGTATTCGTTTCTTAAGACACATCGAAAGAAATGCTGTATTATTATTCATGATACCTGCTGATAGCAGAGATATTCAGAAAGAATACGAGATATTATTGAACGAAATAGAGCAATATAATTCAGAGCTTATGGATAAGCCTAGAGTCTTAGCTATCACAAAATCTGATATGCTAGATGATGAATTAAAGTCTGAACTAAGTAAAGAGCTACCTAAATCAATTAAAACTGTATTTATATCTTCTGTAGCACAACAAGGTATTACTGAGCTAAAAGACATGTTATGGAACGCAATTAATAATTAATTGTAACCTTTTACTGGCATTTACGTAATTAATATATTAAGCTCAATTAAATGCCTTTGAAAAACAAGAAAATCTTAGTTGTTGAAGACGATGATATTAGTCAATTTCTAATAAGAAAGATGCTTGAGAATTTATCTTTCGATGTAACTATTGCGTCTAATGGTATTGAATCAATAGATATTCTTAGTGATAATCATTTTGACATAATATTGATGGATATTGAAATGCCTGTTATATCTGGATTTGAAACAGTGAGGCGTATTCAAAATGGCAATCTAAATCAGCTTACAAAAGCTATACCTATCATTGGAATATCAGCAAACCCATTTCATGACGATAAGGAGTTGTATTTCAGCCAAGGTTTGAGAGATTATATCATTAAACCAATTTCACAAGAAGATCTATTATTGAAAATAAGCAATATATTAACTTAAATATTGCCATCAATTTAAATTTTATTATAAATTTGATAGCAATATGCCTACGAACGAACAATTAAAAATATATATTGTAGAAGATGATAATTGGTGTTCTAAATTCTTAGAGCACCAACTTTCATTAAATCCCGATCATATTGTCAGTATTTTTAATGATTCAAAATCCTTATTGAATGCATTGAAAAATAATCAGCCAGATGTAATCACTCTCGATTATAATTTGCCCGATTCAAATGGTTCAACTCTTTTAAAAGAAATTAAAAAACTGTGTAGAAAGTGTAGAGTGATCATGATCTCTGGGCAAGATGATGTTGAGACGGCTATTAATTTAATTAAAGAAGGAGCTTACGATTACATCGTTAAAAATGAAGACACCAAAAATCGTATTATAAATATTGTTCAACAAATAAAAGAAAATTTATCACTTGAACATGAGCTCGATATTTTAAGAGCAGAAGTAAAAGAAAAATACGATTTCGAAAAAAAATATCATAGGGAATAGTACTTCTATTAAAGATATTTTCTCATTAATGACAAAAAGCTGCAAATTCTAAATTAAATGTTTCAATATCAGGCGAAACAGGTACAGGTAAGGAATTAGTGGCAAAATCAATACATTATAATTCAGACAGAAATAAAAATCCATTTGTAGCAGTAAACGTTTCAGCAATTCCACAAGATTTAATAGAGTCGGAGCTATTCGGACATGAGATGGGGGCTTTTACTGGAGCACATACAAGTAGAATAGGCAAATTTGAAGAAGCAAATGGAGGTGCTATATTCTTAGACGAAATAGCTGAATTCAATTTAAACTTACAGTCAAAACTTTTAAGAGTATTACAAGAAAGAGAAATTACAAGAATAGGTAGTAATCAAGTAATACCTATTAATGTTAGAGTAATTACAGCTACCCATAAAAATTTAACTGACGAAGTTAGAATAGGAAATTTTAGAGAAGATTTATATTATCGGTTAATTGGTTTACCGATTATTTTACCTCCTTTACGAGATCGTGAAAACGATATACTATTAATTGCTAAACACTTAATAGCATCTTTTTGTAGAGAAAATAGAATCAAGCTAAAAATATTTAGTAA
>JBKCCA010000195.1:0-1971 GCA_046305595.1 bacterium | reverse complement strand
GGACAACAAGTTTCAATTTTAGTGAATTTAGCACCAAGAGATATAAAAGGTATTACTTCACAAGGCATGATCTTGATGGCAGAAAATGCAGATGGTTCTTTATCATTTGTACAACCAACAACAAGATCAACAAACGGTAGTACAGTTAAATAAATACAATGGAAATTGGTATAGATAGCTTTGCAGCTGCAACAGGAAATGATGGTAATTATTTACCAAGTGATGTAGCCTTAGAATTATTATTAGAGAGAATTGAAGCAGCAGATAAATTTGGTTTAGATGTATTTGGTGTTGGCGAACATCATAGAAGAGAATATTTAGATTCTGCTAATGCAATGATTTTAGCTGCAGCAGCTAGTCGTACTAAAAATATAAAGTTAATGAGTGCTGTTACTGTTTTAAGTGCAGCAGACCCAGTGCGAGTGTTTCAAAATTTTGCAACACTAGATTTGATTTCTAAAGGTAGAGCTGAAATAGTAGTTGGCAGAGGTTCTTTTATAGAAGCATTTCCATTATTCGGTTATCGATTAGAAGATTATGATGAAGTGTTTACAGAGAAGCTAGATCTTTTATTAAACATTAGAGAAACTGAAGGACCGATAACTTGGTCAGGTAAATTTAGGCCTGCACTTAATAATGTAGAGGTCTTTCCAAAGCCACTACAAGATAGATTACCCATTTGGTTAGGTGTTGGTGGTACGCCACAATCTTTCATAAGAGCTGGTAGATTAGGAATGCCATTAATGGTTGCGATTATTGGAGGAGAAACACACAGATTTAAACCGCTTATTGATTTGTATAGAGAAGCGGGTGTTAAGGCAGGTTATTCATTAGATGAATTAAAAGTTGGTTTACATTCTTTAGGTTATGTTGCTGAAAACAGAGAGAAAGCAATTGAAGAATTTTATCCGGGTTATGCAGCAGCATTCACAAAAATTGGTAAAGAAAGAGGATGGCCGCCTGTAACACGTTCGCATTTCGATTCACAAACAGGTACAAGGGGTGCATTAGTAGTAGGCGGACCAGATGATGTAGCTGAAAAGTTAATTCGACATAGCGAAGCATTGGGCGGTGTAAGTAGATTTACATTTCAAATGGACAGTGCAGCTTTAAGTCGCGAACAATTATTAAAGTCAATTGAGCTAGTGGGTACAAAAGTCAAGCCTGCAATAAATCAAGTTTAGATTATTAATTAGACTATTGGTAAAGAAATTGTGAATTTAGACCCAATGTTAATTTCGCTTTCGACTACTATAGTACCTCCCATTAATTTTATAAAATCATTACAGATTATAAGTCCTAAGCCTGTGCCTTTTTCACCAGAAGTTCCCATAGTACTTTTGCTAGCATTAAATGTAAAGATTGAATCTAGTTTGTCTTTAGCAATACCAATACCTTGATCTTCAATTTCAATTTGGATATCACTTGGTAGTAATTGATAAGTTTTAATAATTATTGATTTGTTATTAGGTGTGAACTTTACAGCGTTATTAATTAAATTACTTATTACTACAAACAACATATTTCTATCTGCATTGATGATTTTAGAAAATTGATTATCGAATGATAGTTTTAAATTTTTATTTTTTATTTGCACTGAAGATTGATCGACAATATCATTAATCAAATCTGTTAAGTCAAATATTGAATTCTCAACTTTAACACCTGATTTCATAGATTTACTTGCCCATAAAAGTATATTATTTAAATTATTTGAAATTTCATTAATAGATCCATTTATTTCAGTTTTGTATTTTAAAAAATCTACATCATTTACAGCTTCTATGTTATATAAGTCTAATAGACTTTGTAAAGTATTCAATGGTGATTTAAGATCATGAGAAATAATTGAGAATAACTTGTCTTTTTGAGAATTCAAATCTTCTAATTCAAAAGTCTTTTGTTTTATTTTTCTATTTAATCTAGATAAAATAATTAAAATAATGTCTGTAGATATAGAAAATAATATTG
>JBKCCA010000194.1:0-1981 GCA_046305595.1 bacterium | reverse complement strand
GCATCTACTCGAGATGTTTGTCCGACCCCACTAGCCATCAACTGCTTACCTTTCGCAAGTATAATTGTATTCGATTTTGTATGCTTTACTAGTTTGTTAGCAAATGCTAAATCGATGTATTCTTGATCTGTCGGATTTGTGTTGGTTACTAAACGCATATCAGCAATACCTTCCATCGAAAGATCTTTATCTTGTTCGATTACTCCATTAAGTAATGTTTTGAATAATTTATTCGGAAGTGAGGTAGGTTTTTGCACTAACAATATTCTGTTTTTCTTCTCAGATAACAAGCTTACAGCATCGGCACTAAAGCTAGGTGCGATTAATACTTCGCAGAATAGTGAATGAATTTCTTTGGCTGTTTCTAAATCTATTTCTCTATTGCAAATTATTACACCACCAAAAGCAGATACAGGGTCACATGCTAAAGCATCTACCCAAGCATCTTTTAATGAAGGGCGAGAAGCAATACCACATGCGTTATTATGCTTCAATATTGCGAATGTTGGCTCATCAAATTCCTTGATAAGTTCTACTGCAGCGTCAACATCCACCAAATTATTATAAGATAATTCTTTGCCATTTAACTTCTCAAACATTGCGTCTAAATCACCGTAGAATACTCCCTTTTGATGAGGATTTTCACCATACCGTAATACCTGAGAATCTTGGATACTTTGTTTGAAAACGGTTAATGGATTATCTTGATTGAAGTAATTGAATATTGCAGTGTCGTAATGAGAACTTGTATTGAAGGCTCTTTTTGCAAACTCTTTACGCTCCGTAATAGTAGAACCACCGTTATTATTCAACAAGGTTTCCTCTAATAAAGCGTATTCGTTTTTAGATGAAACAATGATAACGTCTTTGAAATTTTTCGCTGCAGCTCTAATCAATGAGATGCCACCGATATCAATCTTCTCGATAATATCTTGTTCAGATGCACCAGATGCTACTGTTTCTTCAAAAGGGTATAAATCAACTATTACTAAGTCGAACTCTGGAATTTGATATTCGTTAAGTTGCTCTAAATCAGTGTTTAATTCACGACGCGCTAAGATGCCACCGAAAATTTTCGGATGTAAAGTTTTTACTCTGCCACCTAATATTGACGGGTAACCTGTTAAGTTTTCTACTTTATTTACAGGCACCCCTAATCCATTAATAAAATCTTCTGTTCCACCAGTTGAATAAATTTCAACTCCGTGTTTATGAAGTAAATGAATGATAGGCTCTAATCTGTCTTTGTAATATACTGATATTAAGGCGTTTTTGATTGGCTTTACTGCGCTCATGAATTGATTTTTTGGAAGCGCAAAACTAAGGAATTAATTTGATAATTTGATAATTAGCAAATGTGATAATTAGCAATAGTTATCGAATTTGCTAATTTGCTAATTTGCTAATTTTTTTATTGTGTCTTCAATTACCTTCGGGAAGTGATGATGCTCTAGCTGATGCACTTTATAAGCTAGTTTTTCTAAATCATCATCTTTTTCTATTGAGCAACGAGTTTGGTAAATGATTTCGCCTTCGTCGTATACTTCGTTAACATAATGAATTGTGATGCCTGTTTCTTTTTCTTTATTTGCTAACACGGCTTCGTGAATATATTTACCATACATGCCTTTGCCACCATATTTAGGTAATAGGGCAGGGTGTATGTTTAAGATTTTCTTCGGATAAGCTTTAATGATTCTTTCGGGTAAGAGGATATTAAATCCGGCTAATGCAATTAAATCAATGTTTAGGTTTTTCAATAAATTATCAATTGAATTGGTATGATACAATTCGTCTTTACTGAACACATGAGTAGGCACTTCAAAATTATCGGCGCGTTGTAATACATAAGCATCTGCTTTATTGCATAACACTAATGCTACTTCGATCTCTTTATTTCTTTTGAAATATTCCATGATCTTTTGTGCGTTAGAGCCCGATCCCGAAGCGAAGATTGCTATTCTTTTCATTGTCGCAAATG
>JBKCCA010000193.1:0-2171 GCA_046305595.1 bacterium | reverse complement strand
TGCCAATTCAGAATTCCAACCACCATCCACATGGAACACTAATGGTCTTAACCCAAGATCATTTACAGCAAGATGCAAGAGGTAAGAACTATCAACCCCGCCGCTCATGCCTAAAATACAATCAAAATCTTTACCTTCACCTTCTTTTTTAATTTTGGCTAACACAGCTTCCAAATCAGCCCTTCCTTTTTCATCCGTATGCCAATTAGGGGATACATTGGTATAAAAGTCATTGCAATGATCACAAACTCCCTTTTCATCAAATACAATTCTTGAATCAGAAGTATCCATGATACAATTCGTACATATTTGATATTCCATTTTCATATTACCTTAAAATTTCAGTTATTTTACTTTTCATAATTTCTTTCTCTTTTCCGAAATAATAAATCTCTTTATTTAGATTCATTAAGTTTTTATTCCAAAAAGCTATTTTTTCTCCAGTTAACTCCTTTTGAAGTAATTCAACATTCAATTCAATGTTATTTGAATCTAATGCCAATCCAATTGAATGTTCTTTCACTCGTTTACCATCTTCACAGATTGAAAACGAAATGATTGGTTTTCTGAAAAAGCATGCTTCATAAAAACGATTAGTATTACATACACTTCTGATTGTAAACCAATGCTCTGGAGAGTTTGTTTCTGGATAAAATAATGCAATTACATCTACTTGTTGAAACAGCATATTCAAATCATCTGGCGATTTGAATGGCCCCAAGTATTTCATACCATGTGTGTTTGTACAAATCTGTTCCACATTATAAGCTTTCAATAAATCTATGCCTGCACATACAATTTCAAACTTTTCCGGATACTTATTTACTAATTCTTTTAAAAATTGAAGTGTCCATTCATCTCTTAAAACACCAATGTAGCCAATTATTATTTTCTCACCCCGAAACTTTTTTAATTTGATCCCTATACGTAAATCATCTTTATAATCCACTTTGTTCTCTAATAAAATATAGTCCTTAATTTCGATCTCTAAAATTTGGTTATAATATTCAGTGATAAAGCCTTTTGCAGTTACTACCAATAGTGAAGCTCTTTTAGTAATATATTTATCAATAGCTCTAAAGATTTTTGACACATTTCCAGTCCCTGTTTGTATTTCTCTAATATCTGCCACATCTATGATTAAAGGCTTCTTTAGACCCAGACCAGATATAAAAGCAAATATTGCCAAATCTTGATTTAATGCATAAATCGCATCGGATTTCTTAATGAACTTTCTTAATAAGAAAATACATTTAAGCATTATAAAAATTCGTTTGAGGTAATTCCCATTCTCTATTTTTGCCAAAATGTTTATTTCTGCATTTGGCATTCTGGCTTTGTAAGAATTTCGTTCAAATGCTACAACAAGTACCTCGAAACCCGAATCTTGCAAAATTTGAATTCGTTTCGAATCTTTTGTATCGCCTACAATTGGTAATAAACAAAGTATTTTACGACTACTCAACATATTTGCGAATGTTTAAGCTTGTTTCATCCCATAAAAATCTGCTTCCATGTTTGGTTGCATTGTTTTTATAAAAATCATACTGAGCTTGCAACGATACTATTGACTTTTTTAAATCATCCAAATCTCGTCCGTCCGACTGCAAGGCAATTCCAACATTATAATCATTCATAATATCTGCCATCGATTCATTACATCCGACAATTACCGGAATGCCATAATTTATTGCTTGATAAAACCTATTCGCTTCACAATACCTATTGTTAGGATCGTCAATATTATATAATACAATGCTGAATTTGGCATTTCTTAAAAATGCTGGAATTGCAAGTTGGTTTACTCTACCAGCAAAAAAGACTCTTCTGTGAAATTCTTCCCCATACTTATTCTTTAAGCTTTCCAATGCCTCTAAATCTTCAAATGTTCCAACTACTACAATATTCAAATTGGTTGCATCCAATACAGAGGCAATGCTATTATATGGAAAACGATCTGCTACCGTTAATCCTTGGAGATATACATAGTCCTTGTCTCCTAACCATTCTTTAAATTCAGCATAATTATTTGGCAACACATTACTATCTAAGAAATTATTATCGGGGAAATTTCGGATAGAACTGTGCTTTATTGGGTATTTTATATATGCGTTTTCGATCAAGTACTTAATTCGTTGCGGATTTGCATGAATAATTGCTTTACTTTTATT
>JBKCCA010000192.1:0-3387 GCA_046305595.1 bacterium | reverse complement strand
TGCTTATTCTATAATAATTTTCTTCTGTTGCCGGGTCATTAAAATTAAATCTAATTTTATAAGTCTTAGAGCTTCCACCAAACCCATCATCCTTGGTTATACTATCTATGCTTACATCATTAATGCTTATTGAATTTGAATCAACAGTTTTAACCGAAACATTTATGGTTTGATTAATAGTTGAAGCACTGATGTTATACGACTTATTGAAATCAATATCAAATTCATTTTTTCTGAAATAATAAGCTTCCACAACATTGTCATATCTCAAGGTTATTTCTTGAGTACCATCTGTAATTTTTACTATACCGTCATCGATCAACAAATCATTAAAGTATGAACTGTTCTGATCGAACACAGGATCTGATTTTGATAAATAAACAAAATTAGTATCAGCATCTGGGTCAAGAAATGTACTTAGCACCAACTTCACTGGTTCAAAAGGAATCTCTACTTCTGCATCTGATTCACATGAACTAATCAATATGCTTAATGAGAATAATATATAAATAAACTTTTTCATCTACTTAAAATTTATATGTCCAACTAATTGAAGGTAACATCGGGAATAAATTAATCTTTCTTAATTTTCGATTACCTGAATCATCATAACCTATATAATAAAAATAAGGGTTCTTTCTGTTGTATAAATTATACACTGAAATTTCAAATATTCTGGTGGATCTTTTCAATTGTTTATGAAATTGTATACCCATATCCATTCGATGATAAGCCTCCATTCTGAATCCGTTTTTAGCCCCATAATCACTTACATAATTATTATAAGAACCTTGTTGACCTTGACCTGGTACAACTGCTATGTATTCTGATTTTGGAAGTGTTATGGCATTACCCGTGCCGTAAACCCAAGTAGTTGTAAAGGTGATGTCTTTACTTACTTTATGTATGACTACTAACGATAAATCATGTCGACGGTCATACCTTGCAAAATATTTTTTGCCAAAATTTATTGCATCAAATTGCAACTCTGTCCACGATAAAGTATAACCCAACCATCCACTAAATCTATTTCCATCATGTTTTAATAAAAACTCCATACCATAACTCCAACCTTGTCCGCTCGTCACATTCTCATCCCACTTTATTTTATCTTCAGAGCCTGGTTCATCTACAGTTAAAAAACTTGCACCATCCTTATAAGCTATTACATTATTCATGTGTTTGTAATAAGCTTCAATACTTATATTTATTTTTTGGGGGATGAAATCTTTGGCTACACCAATCGCTACTTGATTTGATCTTTGTGGTCGAACTAAATCTGTTGCAGGTACCCATAAATCTGTAGGTAAGCCAACACCTGTAGAACTTAACAAATGAATGTATTGATTCATTATTGCATAGGAAGCTTTTAAGGCAAGATCTGTTTTCAGTTGATAACTAAATCCTAGTCGAGGCTCTAGTCCAACATAGTTTTTTGAATTCTGTAAAAAATGAGAAAACCTTAATCCGATGTTTGAATTTAACCTTGGAGTTATTTGATATCTATCTTCTATATACGCTGCATTCTCTAATGCATCAATTGTCTCTATAGATTCTTCATCTTCTTCGGGGAATTCAGAATTTTTAATGGTAGTGGCGCTAGGAGTGAAGCGGTGTTGTTGAATGAAAACTCCTGCTTTAATTAGATGTTTGTTATTTAAGGCATAATCAAAATCTTGTTTAATACTTAAGTCTCTGATACCTGAGTATAATCTAATTTCAAATTCATCACCATTAAACTTTTCTTTAATTGATATATTGAAACGATATAAACTATAGATGAATGATGTGTTTGAAAATAGTTTACTATTTATTACTCTATTCCAACGTATGGTGCCCGTTCCATTACCCCAATACAATCCGAATCTACTCGAGTAATCATTAAAATTTGAACTTGCATAAAATTTATCTCTACCAAAATAACCACTCAAATAAATGGTGTTTTTTTTATCAATCTCAATATTTGCTTTTGCATTAAAATCATAAAAGTAATAGCCGCCTTTTGATTCTTCGGGTAAAAGCGGATAAATTAATGCGTCTATATATGTTCTTCTGCCTGATAATAAGAAGGAAGATTTGTTTTCTTTGAGCGGGCCTTGAACCGTAAATCTTGATGAAATTAATCCGATCCCATATTCAGCCCTAAATTTCTCCTTGTCTCCATCTTTCATATTCATTTCTAATACGGATGATAATCTACCGCCAAATCGAGCAGGAAAACCTCCCTTCGTTAGTTCTACACTTTTTAATGCATCTCCATTGAACAATGAATAAAATCCGAATAAATGAAAAGCATTATATACAGGTGCATCGTCAAGGATGATTAAGTTTTGATCAGGACCTCCACCTCTAACATATAAACCCGAATTACCTTCAGAGCCTTTTTGTACACCTGGTAATAATTGTAAAACTTTTAATACATCTTTTTCGCCTAAAAGTCCGGGTATTTGTTGAATCTGCTCTATCGGCACTCTCACGATACTCATTTGTTGATCTTGAGAGATTAAATTTTCTTTTGAATCTGTAACTACCACTTCAGCAATATTGTTATTACTTACTAGTTCAAAGTCTTGAACAACATCGTTTTTTAAAACTATTGTAAAAGCTTGTTTTTGATAACCTACAGAGCTAACAATGAGGGTAATGGAGTCTCTGTTTGTACTTATTGAATAATAGCCATAATTATTACTTAATGTTGCTTGTTGAGTTTCAGCTATATAAACTGTTGCTGCAATTAGATTTTCTCGACTACCCTTTTCTTTGATGAAGCCACTAATTACTTTTTGGGACTTTTGAGCAAAAGTTGATATGTGAATTAAAAAGACTAGAAATGCTAATAGGGTTTTAAGTCGCATTTTATATTTTTAGTTTAAATGTAATTTATAAGTTTGGATTTTAAAATCAAATGGAATACATGTATTTTACAGATAATTAACAAAAACGTTACCCTTATTTAATGGAAATTAAAATATTAAAAATTATAGAACCTGATGTTTTGCAAGAAGCTTTTAAGATTAGAAAAGAGGTTTTTGTTGTAGAACAAGAGGTTGATGAGTCGGAGGAGTATGAATTTGAAGAAGAATCGACTCATTTTATTGCAATTGTAGATGCTGATTATGCAGGTACAGCTAGATGGAGAGTTACCGAGAAAGGTGTTAAATTAGAAAGATTTGCAGTTAAAAAAGATTATAGATCTATAGGGGTAGGTTCACATTTATTGTCTACCATAATAAATGATATACCTACTGAACATCATTATTTGTATTTACATGCGCAATTAACAGCCATGGGTTTGTATTCTAAATACAATTTCATTGCAGAAGGTGAAATGTTTGAGGAAGCCGGTATACAACATTATAAAATGGTATTGAAACGATAAATGAATCT
>JBKCCA010000191.1:0-7322 GCA_046305595.1 bacterium | reverse complement strand
GCTTATTAGAAACTATACAGATAAAGAAATTGTGGTTGATGCAAACCGAGGTTGGACAAACAAAGAACATGCTTTGAAAATGATAGATTGGCTATCATCTAAAAAATGTTTATTGGTTGAACAACCAATGCCAACAAATGCGATTGATGAAATGATTTGGTTGAAAGAAAAATCTAGCTTACCATTGTTTGCTGATGAATCATGTAAGAGGTTCAGTGATATTGAAAATATAAAAGATGGCTTTCATGGTATTAATATAAAGCTGATGAAATCAACCGGACTAGCAGAAGCTTATAAAATGATTAATAAAGCTAAATCATTGTCATTAAAAGTTATGATAGGATGTATGAGTGAAAGTAGTGTTGGTATTTTAGCTGCTGCATCATTAGCACCATTATGTGATTATGCAGATTTAGATAGTGTTTGGATGGTAAACAATAATCCATTTGAAACGCCAACTTTGAAAGATGGTAAGATAAAATTACCAAGCATAGTGGGAATAGGATATAAACAAAATAATTAAAAAAGGGCAACTGTAAATTTTACAGATGCCCTTTTTTAATTATTAGAATAGAACTATTTTTCTAATGCTTTATTTATTGCAAATACAATATGATCTCTATGAGCTTTTGTGTCTGCATTTCCAGCACCTGCAGCCATCATAGATTTAATTGATTTTAAGTGTGCTAAAGCATTTGATTTAGATTGATATGAATATGAACTTGAACCTATAATTTCAATTAATCTGTTTGTATATTCAATCTGTAAATTCTGTCTGTAAGAATTTACATTGCTTGCAACATCCGCTTTAAAAATAGCTTCAGTTAAATCTCGCATCATTTCATTCAATGAATATGTATTACCTATTAATTGAATATCAGTCATTCTTTTTGTAACGCTTGTACTTAATAAATGAGCTAATACACCACGTTGAACATTTAATACTCTTTCGTGAATTTTCGGATCTTCGTTACCACCATTAAATCCTCTTCTTTGATATTGCATATAAGCAACTAGATCACTTGGTAAATCATAAGCGTTTGGTGCAAATACATAATCACTTAATGCTTTCATTGCTCTCTTTTGTTCACCATAAGGAACAGCTTGAAGTGGCTTATTTAAACTTTTTTGTTCAGGGAAACTTCTGTCAACATATACACCACCAACGTATCTAGAAATTACACCAGCAGCAGTACTGTATTCACCTGAAGCAATTAGATATGCATTTCTTAATTCATGATAAGATTGACCATCTTTAATATACTTTACTTTTAATCCTTTATATAAATTATTAGCAAGCTTCATTCTATCGATAGAATAGGTAATCGCATCTGAAGTTAAATCATTAACGTTTACTCTAGGGTCAATAGCTTTTCCTGGAGCTCTCATATCATCAGCATCGTTACCAAATGTTAATTGAGGCTCAGTAGATCTATTTAAAAGTTTTTTCACTCTTGCATCTTCAGCTGCTGCATCATTTAATGATGGAGCATAACCGAATTCAATTGCCCACATATCATATGGTCCGGGTTTCATCGTAAAATATTGACCTTGTTTTGATTTATCTAAAGCCAAGTTCGCAGCTGGATAATCCATTACTGATCCTGTTAATCCTACTTTTGATGTCACAGTTTTATTATTGATAGTTGCAATATCATGCAACTGACTTGCTTTCATGTTATGATTTAAACCGAATGTATGTCCAACTTCATGTAATATTAAATAATACAATGATTGTTTTATGTATTCAGATTTATCTAAATCAGAGGCAGTGTAAGCAGATAAAGCAACATGACCAAATTGAGTTTCATTTAAAAAATACGGACCTATGTCACATGAATTATGAGTCATGTTTAGGTTTGAAGATTCTTCTAAATGATTTATAGCTGCTGCTTCAAATAATTTTTCTTGTCTTAATCTATTTGTGAAGAAAACATATTCAAGCATAATGTCTGCTCCTATAATTTGTCCGGTTCTTGGATTCACAAAACTTGGTCCGTAACCACCAAATGGAGGAAATGGTGAAGATGTCCAACGTAATACATTGTAACGAATATCTCCTGCATCCCAACTTGCTGTATCTGGTTGAACTTCACAACGAATTGCATTCTTAAATCCAGCTTTCTCAAAAGCTTCATTCCATGCTAAAACAGCAGCTTTGATAGTTTCTCTAAATTCTACTGGAGTAGTATTTTCAATCCACCATGTAATTGGTTCAACAGGTTCTGAAAGTGCAGCATTTGGATCTTTCTTTTCTAAGTCCCAACGATTGATAAAATCTCTATATGGTGTAGCTGACTGTGAAGTCATGTTATCTGTTTGTTGCATGAAATAACCAACACGCGGATCATCATTTCTTGGCTTGAAATTATTTTTCGGAACTTCAATAATACTGTGTTGAATTTTAATTGTTACAGAACGTGGATCTGTAACATCAGGTCCGCCGAAGTTTGTCGGACTCGGATTATCATAAACATATTCAACGATTACATCAGTATTTTGAGGGTAGTTTTTTATTGATGCATATTTAGTTTTTTCTTTACTTAACATACCTAAGCTAAAAGACATACCAGGTCTAGCATTCGGGTTAGGTGAAGGTTTGATTTGAGATAAACTTTCATTTAAAAACAAATCATCAGCTTTTACTAAATACACATCACCTTCTTCTGCAACAATTTTTAAACTAGCTAAAATGGGCTTATTAATATTTGACTCTGCAGACTTAGAAATCGCATTTGATGCATCAAAGTAATAGCTAGTATTTTCTTTTATGAATTCAATTTTATCATAATATTTTTTGATGCTAAATATTTCATTATCTCGAAATGCACCTTTGAAGTGACCAGCAGATACTGCACCATTTTCAGAATAATTAAAATAAATAAACTCTTTATTAAGTTGATTTTTTTTAATTTTCATATACACACTTCCATTTGTAGTGTCTTGGTACATCGCAAATAATCCATCAATCAACTTAGTTGATTTGGTTGTTTCTTTGATGCTTTTCTTTGCATCTTTTTTTGGCATTTCTGCTGTAGCTGCAGGTGCTGCACCTTTATTCTTTTTCTTTTTATCGGCAAAACTCATACTTGAGAATGAGCTCAATCCAACAACAAGCGCTAAGGTGTAAATGAATTGTTTTTTCATTATGATATATTTTATATTAATACTTTTTAGATTGTAATTTATAAACATAAATATTTTCTCTACAATTATTATATTCAATCTAATTTTTTACAAAGCAAGGATAAATGCATATGAATAAGTAGTTTTGTACTATGGCAATATCATTTGAACAATCAAGCAACATAATAATCACCTGCCCAAAGTACATCTCAAGTTATTTACAGAAAGAAGTAAAGAATCTTGGTTACAATATTGAAGAACAGTGGGTTACGGGGGTTTCAGTAAAAGGCAGTATTAATGATTGTATAAAATTAAATCTTCATTTAAGAACCGGAAATCAAGTATTATGGCTTTGGAATAAGATAATGGCTAAAAATGCTGATGAGTTATATGAGCAATGTTTAAAAATGCCATGGGAAGATTTATTAGAGATTGATGGTTATTTGTGCATTACATCTAATGTTCAAAATGAGACAATAGACAATAATCTATATGCAAACGTTAGGTTAAAAGATGCGATTGTAGATAGATTTAGAGAGAAAAAGGGCTTAAGACCAGATTCTGGTCCAAATAGAAACAAAACTGTTATTCATTTATTTTGGAAAGGTGATGAAGCTTCAATATATATTGACACTTCAGGTGAAACTCTTTCTAGACATGGTTATAGAAAGCAACCAGGCTTAGCACCTATGCAAGAGAATTTGGCAGCTGCAACTATTATGGCTACTCGTTGGGATGAAAATTCAAGTTTTGTAAATCCGATGTGTGGTAGTGGTACCTTGGCAATTGAAGCCGCAATGATTGCTTTGAATCGTGTACCTGGACTTATGCGTTCTAACTATGGATTCATGCATATTAAGGGATATGATGAAACCGTATATGAAAATGTAAGAAAAGAAGCTAGGTTGAATGTTAAGAAAAACTTAGACTTTAAAATAATCGCTAGTGATTTAGACCCTGTTGCAGTACATGCTGCAAGAGCTAATGCTCAAACCGCAGGCGTTGACTTACATATTGAATTTAAATTGGAAGATTTTAGAGAAACCATTTGCCCTCAAGAGAAAAAAGGCATCGTGATGTTTAATCCAGAATATGGCGAAAGACTTGGTGACTACGAAGAACTAGAAAATATCTACAAGGCAATGGGTGATTATTTGAAAAAAGAAGCTAAAGGCTACTTCGGATATATTTTTACCGCAAGTCCGAATCTTGCTAAAAAGGTCGGACTACAAGCAGAACGTAAAGTTGAATTCTTTAATAGTAAATTAGAATGTAGGTTATTAGAATATGAGATATATGAGGGTAGCCGAAGAACTGATAAAAAATAAATGACGAAGTACTTTAGAAATAGTAGAAATTTCTTTTTTATTTCTCTGTTCTTGCTATTAGCATTACAGCTAATAATTCTTTGGTCTAGTCCGGCGCAAATTGAAACTCGAATTGCCAGCAACATTTCTAGTAAAATTCAAGAATACGAATCTGATATAGAAGTATTTCTTGAAGATCAATTTATAGATACACTATGCATTGATAATTCTTTATTAAAAAGAAATCTTTATTGGGAACGGTTCATCAATAAAACCAAAGACAAGAACTATTCAGTTTTAATCTACAATTCAAACAATATTAGATTTTGGTCCAAGTCCAGAATTATTCCTGATTGTGATTATTTAGAATTAAAAGATGGTAATAATTTTAGAATGCTTGATAACGGATGGTACATTATTCGACAGAAAAGCATTCAAGATTCAAAAGTAATTATACTAATAAATATTAAAAATCAATATGGCTATCAAAATGAATATCTAAAAAACAATTACAATAAAAATTTTGATATACCTGACTATGTAAACATTGAATTATTAAGCAATCAGAATGGGGAGGTAATTACTGATACAAACGGACAAAAATTATTTAGAATTGTTGTTAATGATGAAAATTTAAATTCTAGCCCTTCTTATATTCAATTGGTATTATGGATATTAGTATTCATATTTTCTTATTTGTGTGTAAATAGTTTTGTAAAGCACCTATGGTATAAAGGGGAGTCATTAGCAGCATTTTTATTTCTAATATTTTCAATATTACTTTTCAGAACAGCGACGATGTATTGGTCAATACCTGAAAGTATTTACAAATTACCCTTTTTTAGTCCAGACATCTACGCATCTAATTTCTTATTTCCTTCTTTAGGAGATTTGATTTTGAATTTATTAATGATACACTGGGTCATTTATTTTCTGTTTGATAAGATTAAAGAATTAAACTTTAGAATATATAATGTAAGAGTAAGCTATATACTCACTTTTGTTTTTGTACTTAGCTCTTATTTTTTCTTAGATATAATTAGTTATGTGTTTGAAGGCTTAGTAATGAACTCAAACATATCTTTTGATTTAACGAATATATTAAGTCTTAATATTTATAGCGTATCTGGCTTATTTGTATTAGCCTTAATGCTTTATTCTTTTTATTTATATAATGACACCTTAATAGGAGTGTTTCATCAGTTCTTTCTAAGTAAAAGGGAGAAGCTAAATGTTTTTGTTATTACAATATTTCTGATTTTTTCAATCAAGTCATTATTAGCTGAAGTAGATATTTTGTTTTATTCAAACACACTATTTATAATTTTAATAGAGCGAGCTAAAAACAAGAAAAGAGAATATCTAAATTTGCCATTAGTAGTATTAATATTAACGATTTTTGCATTTTCATCTGCTTCTAGATTGTCAGATTTTATTTCAGAAAAAGAAAAACAAAACCGCCAATTATTAGCATCAAAATTAGAGTCTGCTAACGATCCAATTGCTGAATACTTATTAGAGGGCTTGGTGAAAAAGATTGTAAATGACAAAGTCATAAAGTCTTTTTTCGAAAGCAATAATATCACTAACGAGAGTTTAGATACAAGAATACAACAGTTATATTTTGGAGGCTATTTCTCAAAGTATGATTTAAATGTTTACGAATTTGATAACAAAGGAAAATCAATTAAGCAGACATATAATAAAGATCTAGGATATTTCGATGAAATAATAAATAATCAAAGCACTCCAACATTTAACAGTTATTTTTATTATCAGTCTAACACATACGGTATACTTACTTATTATGGTAAAATACCAATTACTTCAAACAATGAAAATTTAGGCTATTTATTAATTGAGTTAAAGTCAAAGTATTTTAGAGACGAAAATATTTTTCCTGAACTACTTTTAGAAGGTGGTTTGAAAATGAATAAAGACTTTAAGTATTATTCATATTCTATATATAAACAAGGTAAATTAATTTCACAACAAGGAGCATACCCATATAGTTTAACGGACTTAGAATTTAATACTTCAAACGAAGGCTATACATTTATTAAGACAAACGCGTATGAGCATTTGGTTTATAAACCAAGTAAAGAGATTGTAATAGTTGTAAGTAAGCAAGAAGATTCTATTCTTAAGCTGTTTGCAATATTTTCATATTTATTCGGTTTGTTTTCATTTTTCTTATTAGTTTTTTACACAAGAAGATTACTCGGAAAAAAATTTAATTTGATAACAATCAATTGGAATATTTTTACTTGGAAAGTTAGATTTTTATTCAAAACTAGAATTCAAGTTTCGTTAATATTTACAATTATATTTTCATTGACTTTAGTTGCTTATATAACATTCATTTATATAAGTGACCAATATACAAAACAACAAAATGAACGTCTAAGTCAAAAAGTAAGATCAATATTAATTTCATTAGAAAAAAAATCAAATGTAATTAACTACTGGACGGCTAAGTATGATGATAAAATGTCTATAGAGCTAAAGGCACTATCAGATCAATATTTAACTGATATTAATATTTACAATTTAGAGGGTCGATTATTAATTTCTACTCAACCCAAAATATTTGATGAAGGTTTAACTTCACGATATATGAATCCTGATGCGTATCTAATGATGAAAAGGTATGAGAAATCAGAATTTAGTAAAAACGAAACTATTGGCGCATTAAATTACTTATCAGTTTACGCACCTATTAGAGATATTAATAACAAAATTGTTGGCTATTTAAATCTACCCTACTTCGCTAATAAACTAGAATATGAAAACAGAGTTTCACAATTCTTCACCACATTTATTAATGTTTATGTTTTTGTATTTGTAATTATAGGGTTTATAGCATTTTTTATAGCGAACTCTATTACC